>LIZU01000081.1 GCA_001302725.1 candidate division Zixibacteria bacterium DG_27 | reverse complement strand
TAATGCCGGGTTGGCCATGAGAATCCGCCCGTCCGGTGTAGTCCGATACAACCCCATCGGTGAATCCTCAAACACTCTGCGGTATCTTTCCGCACTTTCCTGGAGAGCTTCCTGCTCCCCTTTCAGAGCCTGATGAACCGAGGCGTTCTTTATGGAGATGGCGGCTTGGTTGCCGAAGCTGGCTAGAAGCTCTTCATCAAGGTCGGTGAAGTCCGGATGTTGACGGGTTCTTGCCACCGATAGGACTCCGATTGGCTCGCCGTCCAAGAGGAGAGGCACAGACAGAAGTTTGGTGACGTTCAATCGTAAGGCCATCGGGTGAGGTCGGCCCCGGAAGACTCTGTTACCCACAATGTCGTTGGAGTAGGAGGACCGCCTTGTCTTCCAGACTTTGCCGGCCAATCCATCTTGTATCTTCGTTTTTACTTTCTCGAGATCTTGACCGGGGACTTTCGAAAAGGCCTTAGCGACCAAATGGCCGCGGCCATCGGGGGAAAAGAGCATACACCCGACGCCCCCGAAGATCCTCTCAATCTCTACGACCAGGAGTCTCTCTATCTTCTCTAAATCGACGTTGGAGAGAATCGCCCGGGAAAGTTGGTTCAAGGCCTCTAATTGTCGCTGATAGTTGCTGGCCACTCCTTCGCCCTTCTTCATATTGAATCCAATGAAATAACTCTCTCTCTAATTTAATGAACTCTTGGACTTTGTCAATAGTTTCTTTGTGGCTCGCTTTGAACTATTCTAACTGCAAAAACGTTGGCAAAATCGTGAGACGCCCACCTTTCCCTCTAATCGCTGGCATTGCTGGAGGACTCAACCCGCCTCAGCAATCGCGGCTCCACCATGACGCTTTCCTCCTGCTCAACTAAGACTAGACCGGGCTTAGCCCGCCTCGGCTTGCGGAGATGTTTCACCAAGGTGTAGGAAACCGACACCTTACTTGAGGTCCTCTGTTTGCTGAAATAGGCCGCCAGGGAGGCGGCCTCCTCCACAGAGATCTTCGAGGGTTGACTTTTTTTGCGGGGACGTTTCAAAATCACATGGGAGCCGTGAGCCCCACGGGCGTGAAACCAGACATCCTCCCTGGAGGCTATCTTGAAGGTCAGGTGATCGTTTCCCCTGGCACTCCTCCCCACCAGCACCCTCCAACCATCCGAGGTCACAAACTCCCGGGGGCAAAATCCAGCCCCCACCCTTGGCCTGACTTTAGTCCTTTTGGCCTCCCGGGGAGCATCGGTAATGCCCAGGGGAGCCAATTGCCTTTTCAAATTCAGAAGAACATACTCGGCAGGCTCAGACTCCAAGCTCTCCTCAGCTCGGTTCAGGATTTCAAGGTCGGAGTTGATCTTCTGCAGTTGTGCCTCCAGTTTCTTCTCGCCAGCGATCGCTTTGCGAAATCTCTTGTAGTAACCTCTGGCGTTTTCCAGAATGCTCATTTTCGGTTCAAGATCGATGGTGACTCTCTCTGGAGGCGCTTTGAAGATATTGTCGACACTGATCTCTTTTCGGCCTCTCTTCTTCTTATCGGGCTGGAGCATCAAAAGGTCCCCACAGATCTTATAGAGCTCTTTCCGTTGTGACTCTGACAGCCTTTGCTGAAGCAGTTCTTTCCGCCTTCCCGTTTTAGCAACTAAACTGCTGACCTTACGGGTCAACCTCGACCACCCTCCCTGGAGCTCTCTGGTCTTGATGAAGCTTCGATAGAAAAAGCTTGTGGCTTCAAGCAAGGAGGGGAAGCTTCTCGTCAGCTTCTCGGGAACCTCTGTCGGAACGTAGAACAGAAGCTCCTTCGGGTTCCCTTCTTTATCCACAATTACAGCGGCGTTTTCGCGCTCCACAGGCGAGGGGCAATAGAGTCGGTCGACGGCTCGGGATAGGGCGGTCAAATCTTCCCTTGAAAGCTGTCGGGCCTTCGTTCGCAAACCAATTCCGGAACGAGCCACTATCTCCTTAATAATCGAGTCGTTGAGTCCCCAGATGCTGGAGGCAAGCAGGCCCCTGAAGCTCTTGCCCGGCTCCCTCTCAATCAGAGATGAGAGCTTCCGAGAATTGACTTCCAGGGGGGAGAGCCTGTCGTGCTTGGGGAGCGGGCAGTAGAGTTTACCGGGAGCAATCTCCCGGCTCCCTTTCTTGCCGGCCTTAACGACTCGCAAGCACTGCGAGATTTTGCCGCTCTCAGCATCGACTAAGACCAGATTGGCTTGAGGGCCGGTCAACTCCAGGACGAACTGATACTCTCTGGTTGCGCTGATTTCGCTTTTCTTCTCCACGGAGAATCCTAAAGCGCGATCGAAGTCGAGCTGAGAGATCTCTGTTATCTGTCCTCCCTGAATGGAGGTGAACAGGTGTGGCCCTTTCCCCCAGTTCGGTCCCGTTTTCTCCAAAAGCTCCACCCGGCAAAACTCCGGATGGGCGGAGAGCAAAAGGGATTTCCGTCTCTTTCCCTGTTGTATCTGTAGAATTGCAGTCCTCTCCGCAGCGATGATGAATACCTCCTTTATCCTCCAGCCCCGGACGGTTTCCTGCAACTCGGAAGCTAAGAAATGTATGTGAGAGGCGGTCAGGATCATACTGAATTCTCAGTTCGCGACAGCCAGGGTTTCGTAAATATAACCAAGCCGACCGGCCGAAGCCATATCTTCATTGAACGTGCTCACCCCAAACCTTTGTTTGTACCCTCACCGGAGGCACTCGGAAACGAACAATTAGACCACGATCAGGGACTCAAAATTGGCATTTTTTTTTGCTATTTCACTTGCAATTTCGGGTCTGTTATGTTAAATTATGTTATTAACTTGTAGCGACTTAAGCCAGTTCCCTGGAGGTCGAAAATAATTAAAGGAAACTCTTTTGAGCCCTTAGGGAAAATCCTCTCCCGCAGTCTCAAAGGTGCGGGATATCAGACCAGATTGTTGGAACTTACGGCGGTTCAGAAGTGGAACGAGGTCTGCGGAGAGGGGATCTCCAGGGTATCGGAGGCATACAAGGTCGAGGATTCTAAGCTTTTTGTCAGGGTGGAATCCGCTCCCTGGAGAAATGAGCTTTTATACCTCAAGCCTCGACTGATTAGTGAATTGAACCGCTCCATCGGCAAAGAGGTGGTCAAGGACATAGTCTTTACACAGGCCTAGTAGCCGAAGAAAGAGCTTTGAGATGACAAGAGCTGGAATTCCTGAAGGAGCCTTTACGGGAGAAGAAGAAATTACAAAGGTAGTCGAGGCCGGTGCCTACGACGCCTCCACCATTCAGGTTCTGAAAGGGTTGGAGGCTGTCAGGCGAAGACCGGCGATGTATATCGGAGATGTCGCCGTGAGAGGGTTGCATCATCTGGTTTACGAGGTGGTCGACAACTCCATCGACGAAGCCATGACCGGCTTCTGCGACCAAATAAAAGTATGGTTTCATAAGGACGGGTCTGTCACCGTCTTCGATAACGGTCGTGGTATCCCGGTAGACAAACACCCCACCCAGAAAAAGCCCGCCCTAGAGGTCGTCATGACGATGCTTCACGCCGGTGGGAAATTCGATCACCAAACCTACAAGGTCTCAGGCGGCCTCCACGGAGTGGGGGTCTCGGTTGTAAACGCTCTGTCCGAGTGGTGCGAGGTGGAGGTCGGCCGTGACGGGACTGTCTACTTCCAGAGATACGAGCGCGGACAGGCGACCACGCCGCTTAAGAAAATCGGCAAGAGGAAACAGTCCGGCACCAAGACCACCTTCATGCCCGACCCCTTGATATTCCAGAAAAGGGATTTCTCCTATGACATCGTCGCTGGTCGTCTGAAGGAGATGGCCTTCCTGAACGCCGGGCTGAAGATAGACTTCACTGACGAGAGGGACGGGAAGTCAGAATCCTTTCTTTACAAGGGAGGGCTTTCCGCTTTCGTGAAATACTTAAACGAGAACAAAAACCCTATATATCACAAACCGATCTCCTTTTCGACCGCTAAAGACACCACCGAGGTCGGCATTGCCATCCAATATTGTGACGGTTACGCCGAGAATATTTTCACCTACGTGAACAACATCAACACTCTGGAGGGAGGCACCCACCTGGTGGGATTCAAATCCGCCCTAACCCGGACCATTAACGAATACGCCAAGAAGAACAATCTCCTCAAAAACGGAGAGCCCCCGCTTGTAGGAGAGGACTGTCGGGAGGGGATCACCGCCGTGGTCGCGGTGAAGATTCCGGATCCGCAGTTCGAGGGCCAGACCAAGACCAAGCTGGGCAACTCCGAGGTCAAGGGCGTCGTGGAGTCGATCGTCGGGGATGGTCTGGGAACCTTCTTCGAGGAGAACCCCGCGGTTGCCAGAAAGATCGTGGAGAAATGCCGGGGGGCGGCCCGTTCCCGGGAGGCCGCCCGGAAGGCTCGCGAGCTGGTGCGCCGGAAATCGGCCCTGGAGTCTTCGGGGTTGCCGGGGAAGCTAGCAGATTGCTCCATCGAGGACCCGGAAACTTGTGAGCTTTACATCGTGGAGGGCGATTCTGCTGGCGGCTCCGCCAAGCAGGGACGGGACCGGCGCTTTCAGGCCATTCTGCCTCTCCGGGGGAAGATCCTCAATGTCGAGAAGACCCGTCTGGACCGAATTCTCTCCAACGACGAGATTCGCACCATCATCACCGCCCTGGGAACCGGAATCGGCACCGACGAATTTGATTTAAGCAAAACCCGCTACCACAAGGTCATCATCATGACCGACGCCGACGTCGACGGCTCCCACATCCGCACCCTGATTCTGACCTTCTTGTATCGCTACATGAGGGAGCTGATTGAGGCCGGATACGTTTACATCGCCCAGCCCCCTTTGTATCGATTGAAGAAGGGGAAAGAGGAGCTCTACGGCTATTCCGACGAGGAGCGCGACCGGCTCACAGAACGGCTGGGAAAGGAGGGCGTCACCATACAGAGATACAAGGGCTTAGGAGAGATGAACCCGGAGCAGCTCTGGAGAACCACCATGGATCCGGAAACCCGAACTCTCCTGCAGGTCACCGTGGAGAGCGCCGCCGAGGCCGACCATATTTTCACTACCCTGATGGGGGACCGGGTGGAGCCCAGGCGGAAATTCATAGAAGAGCACGCCAAGTACGTCAGGAACCTGGACGTGTAGCGCCAAGCTCTGGCCTTCTGGACTCATCATCTCAGCCTCCCCGGAAGCGGGCACGAATATTTTTTGAAGTCGAGCAAAAGGTAGTTCTTGACATAATCGCAGTGGCTTCATATTTTCATCTTTCAGCGTGGGGTAGATCGGAGAAGCAAAAAGATTGGGGAGACCTCAAGTTTATTCGAATTCAGACGTTGAAGTATCAGGTGGCTTGTATCTGGAGGCGGTTTCTGAATGAGCGACTCCAGGTTCAGTCGCCCAGTCCATTATGAGATGAACACAAAGCCAAATCCCGGCTCTAGGGCGGAATAATAGTCTGTGAAAAGGAGGATCAGTGAAGCTGACCAAAGTTAAAGAGGTTGTCGATACAATTGACAACGAACAGGCCAATAAGTACCTGAACCTGGGATGGACGATAATCAACACCTTTGTAACCCTTGACGGCGAATCCGACGAACCAAACCAGACTCTCCACTACGTCCTCGCTTGGGCCCAAGACGAGGAGGAGCCGAAGCATCCCACCTCCAGATACGAAATGGAGAGCGAGTGAAGTGCGGGGAGAGGGTCGTAATTCGGCCAGCGTCACCTGCCGGCAATGTATCTAAGACTACTGGCGGTGGTTTAGATCCCGCCGTCGGAGCGGCTACTTTCGACAAGCCGCTCTTTCCATTTGGAAGCTAGAGCCCCACACCAGAAACTGTTGGCCTCCCCTTCTGGCTATTTGAGCAACACCATCCTCTTGACATCAGCATAGCTCTCACCGCAGGTGAGACCGTAGAAGTAAATGCCGCTTGAGGCCGGACGATCGGAATTATCCTTCCCCTCCCAGATCGTCCTGTGTTTTCCAGGAAGCATCTCCGCCTCCAGCAGGGTTTTTACCTCTTGGCCCTTCAAGTTGTATATCTTGAGAGTGGTATAACCTGCCTCCTTCAAAGCAAAGTCTATCTCAGTTCTGGCGTTGAAGGGGTTGGGGTAATTCTGGGCCAGGTTGAATTCCAAAGGAATTGATGCTGCTGCAGCTTCCAAGAAGAGCTCCTCGGGGCTATCCCACGCCGCCAGAACGCCTCCAACCACTCCGGTCTTGGTG
>LIZU01000080.1 GCA_001302725.1 candidate division Zixibacteria bacterium DG_27 | reverse complement strand
GAAGGGATTGAGTTACAGAAGCCCGATTGTTCGCTTAAGGCAAGAACTCAATCTGCGCACCAACTTGAGGCCCTGTAAAGCCTATCCGGGAAATCCGTTGAACTACCGGGACGACATCGATCTCGTGGTTTTCAGGGAGAACACCGAGGACCTCTACAGTGGGGTGGAGTATCATCCGGTCCCGAAGGAGGTCAGAGACATCTTAGATCAGACGCATCCGCGGATGGGGCGCTTCGCGGAGGTGCCGAATGAGGATATGGCTATCTCCCTGAGGATCGTGACCAAAAAGGGGTGTGAAAACATCATCCGGGACGCCTTCGAATATGCCGCCAGCCACAATCGCAAGTCGGTGACGGTGGTGGAAAAGCCTAACGTCATCCGGGAGACCTCCGGGATGATGGTCAGAACCGCCAGAGAGATTGCCAAACAATATCGGCAGGTGGAGCTGTGGGAGACCAATATCGACGCCATGTGCATGTGGCTGGTGAAAAATCCCCAGGATTACGGTGTTTTAGTCACCTCCAATATGTTCGGGGACATCGTCTCCGACCTCTGTGCTCAACTCGTGGGGGGCTTGGGGTTTGCCTCCTCCGGAAACATCGGGGACGATTATGCCTTATTCGAACCGACCCACGGCTCCGCCCCAAAATATGCCGGGCAGTGCAAGGTGAACCCGACGGCGATGCTTCTGGCCACAAAGCTGATGCTGGATTGGCTGGGAGAAAAGGAGATGGCAGAGAACTTGGAAAGCGCCGTCGCTTCGGTGATAAGAGAGGGGAAAGCTAAAACCTATGATATGGGGGGAAGCTCCACCACTTTAGAAGTGGCCCAAGGGGTGGCGAATCAACTCCCATAGATCTTCGTTGGAGAAATGTCGGTTCGATCGATTCGGGGGCAGATTAGCTCTTCGGTTTACTGAATATATCCTAAAGCCTTCAGGGCTTCGAGATCCTCCTGTCCCACCTCGATCACCTCGGCGAAGACACTGCCGGTGTCGGCGGCACACCAGGCTTCGATCTTTCCTTTCAGCTCCCTGAAGACCTCCGGCTGGCTGTCGATGAGATTATACCTCTCCTCCCAGTCGCTGCTCATATCATACAGCTCGTAGTAGGTGCGCCGGCCGGTGGGAGAGGCAGAGTCTTTCACCGGGAAGTAGATCAACTTCCAGTTGTCCTTGATGACTGTCCGCAGTTTCAGTTCGATCTGCTCCTGGAGAGAGGCCTCCATCCCGTACCTGAAATCGACCGCCAGTTTGGCCGCCACGGTCTTTAAGGGATTGCCCCCGCCCCTCTCTACCTGGTCGAAGAGCTTGGGGTCGAAGGACCACGGGATTCCGCTCTGAGAGCGAACCACAGGGAGGTAATCTCTTCTCCCCTCCCTTATGAGGGGCATAAGTGACACTCCATCAATGCCCCCGGGGAAAACCTCCTGGTTCCATCCCATGAAATCGAGGATGGTGGGCATGATGTTTACGTTGCTGACCGGTTCCTTGATGATTCCTTTATGGCGGAGGTCGGGAAACCTTATCACCAGCGGCACCGCGATGTTGGCGTTGTACACCAAACGTCCGTGTCCGACGTAGTAGTAGTGGTCGCCTAAGCTTTCACCGTGGTCGGAGGAGAAAACGATCAGGGTCTTGGAGGTCAGGTTCATGTCCTCCAGAGCCTCAAGCAGGCGACCGATCTGGCGGTCGTTATATAGGACATCTCCATCGTAGAGGGCATTTAGCTTCCTAACCACTTCCCGGGAGGGAGGCAGGTTGAGTTCGTATTTTCTCAGGTCCTTGCTGATGGTGAAGTTTTCGGCCGTGAACCTCTTTTCTCTTTCGCAGAACTTGTTGTCATACCCGCGGGGGGGAGCGTAGGGGAGATGGGGATCGATGTAGTGCACCCAGCAGAAGAACCTCTCCCTCTTGTTCTTCTTGAGGAATCGGATGGCCATGTTGGAGGTGTGATAGGCCTCTCCGCCAGGATATATGAACAGCTTCTCACCGACGAGCTTGGAGATCTTATTGAGCATTATCAGCCCGGGGATGTCGTATTTCAGACCGGAGGCGTAGTATGCTTCCCCGTAGTAGTCAAATCCCTGGTGGTAGTTGCGGCTGGGCCTCAAGGCGCCGTTTTCGACGATGGCACCGGTTATGTAACCGTGCTTTCTGAACACCTCCGCGATGGTGAGGTTTGTGTCTGCCAGAGCGTAGGCGGCGTTATTGCGAACCCCGTGGTGCATCGGATACTTGGCGGTAATTATCGAAGCCAAGGAGGGGAGGGTGTGGGAGGTGGCGGAATAGGCGTTCTTGAAGCTCACTCCCTCCTGGGAGAATTCATCCAGGTAGGGAGAGGTGGGGCGGAAGTGACCGTCGTAGGAGAGATGATCTTTCCGCAGGGTGTCGACCGTCAAGAGAAGGACGTTGTAACCTTCACCGCCGGAAGTAGTGGCGCGGCTGAACTGACCTTTGAACAAGAAAACCAGGGCGATAGCGACGATGGCTATGCCCATCAAGTACAGCTTGGAGCTGGGGTTAGTCTTTTCCAGAATCAGGAACGCGGCTCTGGAGCTGAGATGATAGATTCCAAAGGCCACCAGGGCCAGGATCAGCGTGACTACGTAGAAGGCGAGACTTTTGGTCTGGGGGAAAAGGCCGGTGTTGGCCAGCTGATGCGTCTGGATGATCAACCCCAGAATGAGAAACAAGCCCAGGTGGGAATAGACGATCTTACTTCTCAAAGAATGAAATCGAGGCAAGACAATGAGCAAAAACAGAGTTATAAGCAAACCGACCAGCGCGAAGGGCCAGGAATTCCCCTTAACGATCTGAGAGATGGCATAAACCTTGTCGGTGGCTGGCTGTCTTGTGAAGTCGCCGCCCGCAAGGTAGAATTTGACCACGGTCACGACGTTGAGGTAGACTACGGAAATTATCGTGAAAACAACACCCGCCAGAAGGTGATTCTTAACGCTGGTCAGGAATCTGGACATATAGATACCACTTCCGCTTTTTTCATGGTTTATCGTCAGACCGCAGTAATTTATTACCGTCGATTTGAATGTCAAGCTGTTTTGAGATAAGGCGATTTGTGGATCAGGATAGATTCTATCTGCTACGATCTTTCACCTTGCGGTGGAGTTTACCTGAGGAGAAAGTTTTTTTTCAACCGCAGAAGATTTCACTTGACGGCCTTTTAGTCGATTATTATATTAGGTGAGCAATTGGTCATAGAATCATTGAATGAGAGAAGAATTGCAAAGATTACAGTCGGAGGTATTAGCCGCTCTGGGTCATCCCAACCGGGTGAGGATCGTGGAATTCCTGAGATCGGGAGAGCGTTGTGTCTGTGAGATCCAGCCGGCTTTGGGCCTGGAGCAATCCAACCTGTCGCGACATCTGAAGGGTCTAAGAGATGCCGGGATCCTGGAGAGTCGCAAGGAGGGGGTGAGCGTCTACTACAAGGTCAGCGACGCCAGGATCTTCAAGCTCTTAGACCTCTCCACCGGGATTATAAAGAGAGAGATCAAAAGCCGTTCCAAGATTCTGACCATAGTGTAATTTTTTTAGGCTACAAAATGACTCCTTGCTCATATACTCATACATGCGCCTCCGCGGAGGGTAATCGGTGTATATCTTAAAGAGTGGGGTACAGGCTCTGGTCGACTACCTCTCCGGACACGTCTTAAGCTGTTTGCTGCCCGCCTTTTTCATCGCCGGGGGGATTGCGGTTTTCGTCTCCCAGGCGGGGATTATGAAGTACTTCGGTGCGGAGGCAAAAAAGGTCTGGGCCTATTCGGTGGCTTCGGTCTCGGGGGCGATTCTGGCGGTCTGCTCCTGCACCATTCTGCCGCTCTTTGCGGGGATCAACAAGAGGGGTGCCGGCCTCGGACCGGCAATAACTTTTCTGTATGCGGGGCCGGCGATTAATGTGCTGGCAATCGTTTACACCGCCCGACTTTTAGGGTTTGACCTGGGGTTAGCGCGGGCGGTTTTCGCCATAGGCTTCTCGGTCGTGATCGGGCTTATTATGACGCTGCTGTTTCCTCAAGTTAGGGGCAATCCCGGCGGAGGTGTTGCCACCGTTGCTGCGCCGGTTGAGGAGCATAGGCCTTTGTGGAGAACTGCGGTCTTTTTCGCGGTAATGCTGGGGATATTGATCACCGGGGCTGCGAAGCTGTGGATCCCGGCGTTTATCCTCCTTACCGTCCTGCTGGTGATTCTCCGCCACTGGTATCGAGGTGAGGAGATAAAAGAGTGGCTGGGGGAGACCTGGTGGTTGACCAAGAGGATTGTCCCGGTCCTCCTGGCGGGTGTGTTTGTGGCCGGCATGATGAAAGCCCTTTTACCATCGGAGGTCGTTGGCGCTTGGCTGGGGGGTAACAGCATCAGGTCCAATTTTACGGCCTCCATCTTCGGGGCCTTAATGTATTTTTCCACCCTGACTGAAGTGCCCATAATCAAAGCCTTAACGGAGCTGGGCATGGGCAAAGGCCCGGCGCTGGCGCTTCTCTTGGCGGGCCCTTCGCTGTCGTTGCCGAATATGATCGTCATCGGCAGGATTATAGGGCTGAAAAAGACTGGAGTATACGTGTTCTTGGTGGTTCTTTTTGCCACTTTCATAGGGATCATGTTCGGTTGGATGATCTAAATGAGAATTGTCACGACAACCGCGACTTCGAAACGCCTTTCGTTTCTCGACCGTTTTCTCACGCTGTGGATATTCCTGGGCATGGCCTTCGGCATCGGGCTAGGATATTTGGCTCCCGGTGTGGTCAATGTAATCACCAGATTTCAGATTGACACAACTTCCATCCCGATTGCGGTGGGCCTGATTCTGATGATGTATCCGCCTCTCGCCAAGGTGAAATATGAAGAGCTGGGCGATGTGTTCCGGAACTTCAAGGTCCTGGGATTGTCGCTGGTCCAGAACTGGGTTGTCGGCCCCGTTCTCATGTTTTTCCTGGCGGTGCTCTTTCTTCGGAGCTATCCGGACTACATGGTGGGACTGATCATGATCGGCCTGGCGCGCTGTATCGCCATGGTAATCGTCTGGAACGACCTGGCCAGAGGGGATACTGAGTATGCCGCCGGGCTGGTGGCATTCAATTCAATCTTCCAGGTGCTGTTTTACTCATTCTATGCCTATATCTTCATTACCGTCTTCCCGACCTGGCTCGGTCTTAAGGGGCTAGTTGTAAAGGTGTCCATGGGTCAGATCGCCGAGAGTGTTTTCGTCTATCTGGGGATCCCCTTTATCGCTGGAATAGTCACGCGATTTACTCTCATCAGGCTCAAGAATCGTGATTGGTATGACAGAGTCTTCATCCCAAGGATCAGCCCGGTCACCTTGATCGCCCTCCTTTTTACGATTGTGGTGATGTTCTCCCTCAAGGGCGAATACATTGTGCACTTGCCGCTGGATGTGGTGAGGGTGGCGATACCACTCCTCATCTACTTCGTCTTGATGTTTCTCATCACCTTTTACATGAGCAAGAAAGCCGGGGCGGACTATTCGAAGTCGGCGACCCTTTCGTTCACCGCCGCCAGCAATAACTTCGAGTTGGCGATTGCGGTGGCGGTGGCAGTCTTCGGGATAAGCTCCGGGCAGGCTTTCGCAGCTGTTATCGGGCCTTTGGTGGAGGTGCCGGTACTCATCAGTTTGGTGAACGTAGCCCTGTTTTTCGAGAGAAAGTACTTTGCGCCTGCTCCCGTGGCAAGGGCTGGCGCTGATGCGGAGGTATCGTGAGCAGACAGACAGACTCAGCAAGAAAACCTCCCGTGTGGAGGATAGTCGCGGTGGTGGCGGTAGTGTTGGTGGCAATCGGGATAGTGGTGCTGAAGCCCCGCGGTGACTCTACCACCCCGCCTTCTGCTGTCTCTCACCCGAGGACCGAGGTTACGAGGGAACAGAGATTGAGCGAGCCGATGGTTTCTGCCCCCCCTCCTTCGAGACCGGAGGTTGCGACAGAACAAAGATCAGGCGAGGCGGCGGTCGCTGCCCCTCCTCCTTCAACGACCGAGGTCAAACCCCCGCAGACGGCGCCACCCCGGACGAAGCTGCCTCTGCTTCTGGATATAGGCAGCACCACCTGCATCCCTTGCAAGAGAATGGCCCCGATATTAGAGGAGCTGAAAGAGGAATACCGAGGAGTGGTGGAGATAAAGTTCATAGACATTTACAGAGAAAGAACGACGGCTAGAGAATATCGGAT
>LIZU01000079.1 GCA_001302725.1 candidate division Zixibacteria bacterium DG_27 | reverse complement strand
ATATTCTGTTTATCTGGGTGGCGACTGGTAAGAGCTCGCCTACCTTCTCTATCAATTCCTCCAGAGGAAAGTCTCCATCGAAACGACGAACCTGACGGTGCTTTTCTCCCCGGGGAGCGAACTTATCCAGATCTGAGCTCTTAAAGACTGAGAGTGTAGAGCAGCCGCATGCAACCGCCAAATGTAACGGCCCGGTGTCAGCGGATATGAACAACTCTACGTTTGCAAGAAGGGAGGCCAATTCCAGAATCGAAAGGCCGTTTAAGAAAACTGAGTCCGAGGGCAAACTGCCTCTAATTTGAAATAGATATTCCTCCTCAGACGGCCCGCTGACAAAGACCAGTCTCATTCCAAACTCCCTTGACAGTTTTGCTGAAAGCCCCACAACCTCAGCCGCTGGCAACCTCTTTTTTCCCCTTCCGCCGAGGTGAATGGCGACTTTACGGTCGCTGACTTGGAAGCCCAAAGAACTTAGGAGGGAGGTGCCCCATTCGATTTCCTCGGGAGGAATATCAACCCTCATTTCTGGAGTGGCCAGATCTGCCCAGAAGAGCCTCAGGAGATTCAAATACATCTCGGTCGCATGGCCTGGTCGCTCTGGTGGCTGAAGAGCGACATTCAGCAGCCCCTGGTTTTTCCTCTTATTGTATCCCACACGGAGCTCTGTCCGGGCCAAGCGGGCCAGAAGTGAATTGTTGAAGGAAAAATTGTTGGCATCGGAGGCTTCGATCACCAGGTCGTATGCCTCAGCCCGAAGCTTCTCAAGAAAGGACAGAAGCACCAGGGGATTTCTGATCTGTCTTCTCTTCTCCATTATGAGAAGTCGGTCAACTCTCGAGTCCGCTCTGAAAACGGAGGCGTAGAGGTCGGAGATAAGTAAATGAATTTCAGCTCTCGGAAGCCTTTGCCTCAAGGCCGTAAGCATCGGGGTCATGAGTATCAAGTTCCCAAGACGGTCGTCCTGCTTGACTATCAATATTCGGCCAAATCTGCGCTCCAGTGGAAAGCTGAAGCCTTCCCTCACTACATTGGTCGGAGAGGTCTTCAGGATCGGCGCTAAGATGACACCGAGCACCCCCTTTCCAAACCTCTCTAAGGCGCTCAACCTCATCGTAAATCCCCAGTATAGACTTGCAGTCATACTAATTTATCGAAATATAAATGTCAACGATTTTGATTAGGATAAGAGCCGTTCAGTGCTCGTGCTGAGGAGTTCGTAGTGACTGGTGGCTGACTTCGTGCCCCGTTACCTGTCTCCTGCTCCCCTTGCTGTCTTCACTGGCTTTCAATGACCAGTGAGGGAGCGACTTCTTCGATTGCAGCTTCTCTCAACGGTAGCCTGATGATGAAAGCGGTGAAGCTTTCGGCTCTGCTTTTCACTTCGATGGTGCCTCCGTGGAGGAGTACAACCTTTTTCACCAAGGGCAGCCCCAAACCCGTCCCTTTCTGCCTGGTGCTGAAGAAAGGATAAAAGATCTTCTCCTTCAACTCTTCGGATATTCCCACTCCATTGTCCAGACAAACGATTTTGACAACCCTCTGGTGATTTCCAACCGCGCACGCGAAGAGCCCAACTCTACCTCCAGTTTCGACTGCCTGACAAGCATTCAGAAGCAGGTTTTGCAGGGCTTGGCGCAGGAGAACTCCATCCCCCTCAAAGAGTGGCAACTTCGCGCTGATCCCAACCTTCAGGGTAATCTCTTTTTCCTGTATAAGGTCATTCACCCTGACAGCGGATTCGCTGACGAGCTTGCGCAAATCAACAGCAGTCAGTTTCAAGTCCTCCTGGCGTGCGAAGTCCAAAAAATGCGACAGCATCCGCTCCACGGCTGCGGACTCCCGGATTATGTTCCCGACTATTCCCGGAAGCTTCCCCGGGGCGCGTAAGTTTCGCTCCAGGAGTCTACTGTAACCTGTGATCGTGGCCATGCCGTTGCGCAATTCGTGAGCCAGGCCGGCCGACATCTCCCCCAAAGCCGCCAACTGCTGTTTGAAGAGCATCTCCTTCTCCAACTTCTTGATTTTGGAGATGTCCGTCAGCAGAATGCAGACGCCAATTACATCTCCCTTTTCATCCCTTATCAGGGAAGAGGTAAGGCCCACTTGGATTACCTCTCCGGTTCCCTTTCTAATCTCCAGTTCCAAGCGGGTATGGGTTCTCTCTTCATTCAAGACCTCATCAAGGATTCTCGTCAGAGGATTGTTCGGTCCGAAGGTTTCCTGAAGGCTATGGTCCAGCACCGAACTCTCCTGGTAGCCCAGAATCTTCTCGGCAGCGGGGTTGAAGCGGGTGATTAGACCCGAGCTGCTGCAAATAACCACCCCGGAGGAAATGCTCCCCAGTATGTATTCGTTGTAGCGGGCGAGACCGTCTGCCCTCCTTTCGGAATCATAGTAAAGCTCCTTTAAGGTCTTCTCCTTCTCCTTGAGCTCTGAGATGGTCTTGGAGAAAGTCTGTATGATGGCTTCAACTTCGTCAGATTTGGCTTCAGCGGGAATCTCATCCCCACTCAATCTCAGCGAGTCTTTCAGCATCCTCCGAAACGGGGACATTATCATTCGCAGGAAGATGAACCCCAAAAGAAGCAGAACGACGGTGCCTCCAAGCCGGATGGAAGCGTCCAAGAGAGAAAGGGAATTGAGAGTGGCGACGGCTCTGGCATCAGCCCTTACCAATATCGCCCCAATGAAGTTTCCGTCTTGGTCGTAAGCAGGACGCAGGTATACCAAACCTTCACCCTTGCCCTTTTGCTGCAGGATCTCTTCTCCCCTCTCCATTCTACTCCAGCTCTCACTAAGCATGGTTCTGGAGACGGGCGATCCCGCGAAAGTGATCTCCTGCATCCCGGTGATAATTCTCAAGCGCCTTGACTTCGCCTCGACTTGGTCGAGGTCTTTCTCCTGGCGAACAATCTCGGCTGCTAGGTCCCCGGCGACGGCCAGATCTCGATGAAGTTTGCTTTCCAGCGCCATCCTGGCTTTGCCAAAGGTCAAGGAGGTCACGAAATTCAGTGCCACTATCAGAAGCAGCATTAATAACAGAACCAGACGAACTTCTCTGGTGAAAGTCAGTCCTATTTTACCCGCTTTGGACAAACGGAGAGCCTTTCGAATTGCCATCCTTTTCAAATTATCGTCAGGCTCCACACCTCACTTCACTACGCAGAGGCCGAAGGTGGTTAAAGAGCACCTGGCTGTGATATTTCCAAGAGAACCGTCTTTGCAGGCCCACAGCCCCCAAGATTCTGAAAAACTGCTCATGGTTTTTGTCCCGTTACGTGGGCTCCTTCGTTGTTAGACAGTGAGAAAACAATCGTAAACCAAGTCTTGACATTTCGGAAAAGCGGCCTACATTTGCTAACTGGAGGGGAAGAATGAGGAAGCTTACACTAATCCTTGCCGTTCTGTTTTCTGCGGGTCTTCTGATTTCGGGGCAGGCCAAGAGTCAGGACAAGCACCGCGTCCTTGACGAATTTGGCTACGCCAAGCCAGCGGAGACACAACTGGATTCGCTCAACGTCCGGTGTGTGGGAAGGGCTCTTCACGGGACATGTCATACCGTCTGCGTGGAGGGAGATTACGCCTATGTTGGCGCTGGCAGCTGCTTCTTGATCTTTGACATAACCGGCGCAAGCGGTCCCACCCTGGTAGGGAAAACCTACACACCTGGACTTGTATATGGAGTGCGTGTTTGCAGCGGCCACGCTTACGTGGCCGATTATGAAGATGGTCTGCGCGTCATAGATGTATCCAACCCGTCAAATCCGCATGAGGTGGGATTCTACGATACCGAAAGCTATGCACTTGGCATCTTTGTCAGCGGCATTTACGCTTATCTTGCCAGCTCTGAAGCTGGTCTGCGCATCATCGACATCGCCGATCCCTCAAATCCTTACGAGGTGGGGTCCTACGATACTGGGCACCAGGCAATGGGTGTCTTTGTGGCTGACATTTATGCATATGTGGCCGACTGTTATGACGGTCTGCGCATCATAGACGTCTCTGACCCTTCCAATCCATACGAGGTTGGCTTTTACGATATCGAGGACAATACATTCTATAATGCGTTTGTCCGTGACCACTACGCCTATGTGGCTGACGGCATGGAGGGTCTGCGTATTATCAACATCGTCGACCCTTCCAGCCCTTACGAGCAGGGGCACTACGATACGGGAGGCCTTGCAGTTGACGTTTTTGTGAGCGGAAACTACGCCTATCTTGCTGACGGTTCCAGCGGATTGCGCGTCATCAACGTCACAGACCCTTCTCAACCGTATGAGCAGGGATTCTATGATACGCGATATGCGTACCGGGTCTACACAGACGGTGACTACACTTACGTTGCTGATCTCGCCGGCGGCCTTCGCATTATCGATATATCCCACCCCTCGACTCCTTATGAGGTCGGATCTTACAAAACTGGGGACGGAGCGCTGTCGGTCTTTGTCAGCGGCGATTACGCTTACGTAGCCAATAATGAGGATGGTCTGCGCACGGTCTATGTCTCTGACCCTTCCAATCCCTCCGAGGCAGGATGGTACGACACAGAAGACCGCTCCTGGGATGTCTTTGTGAGCGGCAGCCATGCCTACGTCGCTGATTGTGAGGACGGTCTTCGCATCATCAACGTCTCCAACCCCTCCCATCCCTGGGAGGAAGGGTTCTGCTATACCGGAGACTGGGCTCTGAGTGTCTTTGTGAAGGGCGATTACGCATACGTAGCAGACCGCTCGAATGGCCTGCGCATTATCAATGTCTCCAACCCCTCCGATCCGTACGAGGTGGGCTCCTACGGTGCACAACTCTGGGCACAGAGCGTCTTTGTTGACGGAATCTACGCTTATGTCGCCTTCATCTATGAGGGCCTGAGTATTATCAACGTCTCCGACCCTTCCAATCCATATGAAGTGGGATCCTGCCGTACTGGAGAGTGGGCAAATGATGTCTTTGTTGACGGCAGCTACGCTTACGTAGCTAACGGTTATGATGGTCTTCGAATCATCAACGTCTCGGATCCCACCAATCCTTACGAGGTGGGATTCTACCACACGGCAGATTGGGCTGAAGACGTCTTTGTCAGCGACATCCACGCGTACGTCGCCGATGGTTATGATGGTGTCCGCATCATTAACGTGTCCGAACCTTCGGACCCGTACGAAGTGGGATACTACGATACCGCCCATTGCGCCAGGGGCGTCTTTGTTGAGGGCGGTTACGTTTATCTAGCTGATGAGTGGGACGGCCTGTACATCCTAGAATTCAGCCCTGCTGGTATAGACGATCGAAAGAACTTTTACCTGCCGAAGAGTGTCTGCCTTTCTCAGAATTACCCCAATCCCTTCAACATCTCAACAAAGATCAGTTACTCGCTGCCAGTCACTCAGTCCATCCGCCTGGAGATCTTCAACCTCCTCGGCCAAAAGGTTGTCACCCTAGCCGATGAAAAACAGTCATCGGGCGAGAAGGAAATCCTCTGGGATGCCACCGATATGACCTCTGGAGTTTATTTCTACAAGTTGACCGCCGGCGAGTTCACCGATGCCAAAAAGATGATGCTCTTGAAATAGCTTATCTCCACTCGCAGAGCGGGGGATTCATTCCCGCTTTTTTGCCGGGGAGAAGTAACATGCCATCAGGAACTGCTTCCTGACGGCTTTCTACTGCCGGCCTTTAGTGTCAAATCTATAACCCTCTCCCCTACTGTATCTTAGCTCTCAATTGATCAAGATTTACTTCAAGTGCTCCTGAAAATACTCCAGTATCTTGGTGAAGACGTGAACGTAACTTTCGTCTCGTGAGAAACCGTGTTCCTCCCGGGGATATATCATCACATCAAATTCCTTGTTGTTCTTGACAAGCTTGAATATCAACTGCACCGTATCCTGAAAGTGAACATTGGAATCTGCCATCCCGTGAATCAAAAGCAGTTTTCCTTTCAATCCCTCCGCAAAGTGAATCGGTGAGCTCCTCTTGTAAGCGATAGAATCCTCCTTGGGGAAATTGAAGCGCTCCGTAGTATACCAGAGATTGTAGTTCTCCCAGTCGTTGACCGCCGCCACACTACAGCCAACCTTGAAAACGTCAGGCCTTTTGAACATCGCCATGTTGGTCAAAAAACCGCCGTAGCTCCAGCCCCAGATGCCGACTCTACTGGAATCGATGTAACCGAGACCGTTCAGATATTCAACCACGCTGACGGCATCCTCCAGATCCAAATTCCCCAAATGTCGATAGACATCGGTCCTGAACTTCCGGC
>LIZU01000078.1 GCA_001302725.1 candidate division Zixibacteria bacterium DG_27 | reverse complement strand
CAACGGTCTGGATGCGCCTGGGGACGGAGATAACCATCGTGGAGATGCTGGAGACCATACTCCCGGGTATGGACGTTGACCTGACCTCGCAAGCGGAGGCGATTTTCAAAAAACAGGGGATGAAGATAATGACCTCCACCATGGTCTCCGGCGCGAACAAGGTGAATGGCAGATTCGAGCTTTCCCTCGTCGACGCCAAGGCGAAAAAGGACAAGCCAAAGATCACGTGCGAGAAGGTTCTGGTGTCGGTGGGCAGGAAGGTCGACACCAGTGGTCTTGGACTGGGCAAGGCCGGCGTTAAGACAGATAAGCGAGGCTTCATCGAAGTCGACGACCAGATGAAAACCAGCGTCCCTAGCATCTATGCCATTGGTGACGTTGTTGGCGGGAAGCTTCTAGCTCACAAGGCTTCAAAGGAGGGCGAGATCGCTGTTGAGGTGATTGCCGGAGAGGATTCACACATGGACTATAGGGCCGTTCCCGGAGCGGTATACACCGAGCCGGAGATCGCCTCCGTCGGCTTGACTGAACAGGAAGCCAGGGATCAGAACTTCGAGTTGAAGATCGGCAGATTTCCTTTCCGGGCCTCGGGGAGAGCTCGCACTATGGGGATGATGGATGGCTTGGCTAAAGTCATGGCGGACAAAACTACGGGTAAGGTTTTGGGGGTGCACATCATAGGCCCCAAGGCTTCGGATCTGATTGCAGAGGCGACACTGGCAATCAATCTTGATGCCACCGCTCAAGACATAGCCGAAAGCATCCATGCCCACCCCACCCTCTCAGAGACTGTGATGGAGGCCGCTCTGAACGCCGAGGGCCGGGCAATTCATATTCTGAACAAGTAAAAGGGTAGCCCAGCGGCCTCTGCCGCTGGGAATCATAGTGCCCTCAGGTGTTACCACCTGATGGTTTCTGTCGGGATGAAACTCCCGACAGCACCTCAAACATCAACGCTAGGGCACCCGAAGTCACCTCATGGGCCTGCCAATTGGAATGATATACAGAGGCGCTTCTTCCTTGCTCCCGAGAAAATCCTTCACGAAATCATCATCGAAAGCGCCGATGCCGACGCAGCCCAATCCCAGAGCGGTTGCCTGAATCATCACGTTCTGTCCGGCATGTCCCACCTCCATGTGGACGTAGCGAATCCCTCGCTCGCCATATTTGACCGTTGTACGGTTGTAGACCGCAGAGATAATCAAAGTCAGCGGCGCCTGTTTGATAATCGTCGGCTGGTAGACCGCGTCGGAGAATGATTCTCGCTGGTCCCCCTCTTTGACTCTCGTCAAGGTGTGCTTACCGATGTTGTATTTGCACAGGCCAGAAGACAAACCCTGAATTCTTCCAACCAGCGCATACACCTCTAAAGGATAAAGAGCGCCGGCAGAGGGGGCAGTGCGGAACTCGCGCCCGTGCGTAATTCCCTGTGCCGCCCACAACAGTTGCGACAGCTCGTTCAGGTTTAACGCCTCATCAGCGAAGCTTCTGGTGGACTGTCGTTTCGATAAAGCCTCCTCTAAGCTGATCTCACTCTCCCTGGAGGCAGCAGGCAGAGTAATTGTCTCCCCCGTCTCTTTTGACAGAGCAGCGACCGGCTTGACTAATACAACGAGAAATGAAAACAACAGACAAAGGCAGGTTATCCTGCGCATTGGTCACCTCCGCTTTTTTGATGTTACTTCTTCTTCTGCGGTTCCGGAATATCCTCTTGAATTCCCGCCAACCTTTTGGCAATCTCCACGGACTTCTCCAGATTGGCGTTGGCGCGGATGACTAATCTCGCCCCATCCGGGGAGCCGCCACCATGCATACAGCCGGGCACTCCGGGGCCGAGAGTCGCCCACTCCACCAGTCGAGCCGCTCTGGTTCGAGCCTCTCCCGAAACCGCCGCCTTGGTATACTTGTGGAGCAGTTGTCCGTACTGAGGATTCTGGAAATCGACCCAGGAGGGGATGCATCCGGTCTCGCCAATCCCCCCGCAGATGTCCTGTGCCAACATCGAAGTCTCATAAGGCAAGGTTGCAGTGTGCACCTTGGTGACGTTCGCCAAAAGGGGATCCGGTTGCCACACGCCAGAGGCGTGCTTTCTGCCCAGAACCGAGGCCGCAATGCCGGTGGCGAAGCTGGTCTCATTGTTTATGTACATCTTGATGAGCTTGTCGCTGAAAACCCTTGATGACAGCCCGTTCGCTCTGGCCACCAAGACCGCGGCACCCACTTTGACGTCTCCCTGACCGGCGACACAGGAGCCAATCGCGGAGCGATAGGCCATGATGAAGTTCAAGACTGCCGGCAGCGAGAACTCATACTCCCCCGCCATAAAGACCCTTTCTTTCGGAATGAAAACATCCTCGAAGAACAGATAGGCCTGAGTGATACCTCCCAGCTTGTTGGGAATGTCCCACCCCTCTTCCTCCTCCCGCCTGTCCGAAGCTCTGCGGGTTTCTACAATCGTCAAGCCCTCAATGTCGCGGGGGATGACGAACGAGACCGCCCAGTCTTTGTCGGTCTCTCTGTAGCCGGAACCCGGAAGAACGAAAATCTCGTTTGCTGCCGCCACCCCGCAGATCATCACCTTCGCTCCCCGGACTACGATGCCGTCCTCCCTTCTTTCGACAATCCGGAGGTTCATGTCCGGGTCTTCCTGGGCGCTGGGAGGTTTGGTGCGATCACCTTTGGGGTCGGTCAATGCGCCGGCAACAGTGATATCTCGCCTCTGGACGTCTTCCAACCAAGCTTTCAGTCTCTGGTGATAGTCGGTCCCCAGCTTCTGATCCATATCGTAGGTCGTCGCCCACATGGCGTTGGTGGAGGTCCAGCCGACGCATCTGCCTCCGGTGCAAGTGCCGGTGAGATGAAACATCTCCCGTTTCATCATGCAGTTGGCCACCATGTCTTCCGGCGTCTGAATGATAGAGAGATACCGGGAGACCGGCTCACCGGTGAGGTTGGAGGTGGTGGTCAGAAGCCCTTTATACTCCTCCTGGTTCTGTTTTTCGAAGATCTGGGCATGCCCTGCAATCGTCAACTTGGTGACGGGATGGGTGGTCACATCCTCAATCAGCCTCCCGAACTTGTGGATGTTCGGGCGCATCTTCTTCAAGCTCTCTTTGTATTCTTCAGCAGTCCTCAAAGCCATTTCTACCTCCGTTGAAGAGATTGTGAAATCTCTCTCAGCGGTAAAATAACACTTCCGTTTCCCCCTGACAACACTTCCGGGAAAAAGAAATAGCTGCTCCGACTCCGGGAATCCGCGAAGGGGGACAAACCCCCTCCCTACGGTTCCTTTATGTTTCAAATGCCGTCTGGAATTTACTTGCTAGTAGTAGACCGTCACGCCGCGCTCTTGGAGCGCAGGGATATACTCATATAAAGAAGTCTCACTCAACGGATTGTCGGTCAGCCAGACCTCATCGCCATCATCCATCCCACTGTTATTCACCAAAGGTAATATATCCTCGATTAGGTTATCCTCCAGACAAAGCTCGCTCAGTTGTGTAAGATTTTGCAGTGGGGTTATGTCTGAGATCTGATTATTATCTAGACCCAGGTCGGTCAATTGAGTAAGATTCTGCAAGGGAGCTATGTCAGAGATTTGATTACTCCACAGATAGAGCGACCGCAGTTGCGTAAGATTCTGCAATGGGGTTATGTGTGAGATTTGATTACTCGACAGATCGAGCAAGGTCAGTTGCGTAAGATTCTGCAATGGGGTTATGTGTGAGATTTGATTATCAGCCAGACCGAGCCAGTACAGTTGTGTAAGATTCTCCAATGCGGTTATGTCTGAGATTTGATTTCCGTGTAGACCGAGGCCGCTCAATTGAGTAAGACTCTGCAATGGGTTTATGTCTGTGATTTGATTATCGCCCAGATCGAGGGACTCCAGTTGCGTAAGATTCTGTAGTGGGGTTATGTCTGAGATCTGATTGTCCCAGAGATAGAGCGAGGTCAGTTGCGTAAGATTCTCCAATGGAGTTATGTCTGAGATTTGATTTTCATATAGAGTGAGCCAGTTCAATTGTGTAAGATTCTCCAATGGGGTTATGTCTGAGATCTGATTTTCAGATAGACCGAGGCTGATCAATTGAGTAAGACTCTCCAATGGGGTCATGTCTGAGATCTGATTACCCCGCATCACCAATCTCTGGAGAGATTGGAAATATTCAATTCCCTCTATGTTTTGAATATTGGCAGTATCGGCTCGGAAATAAGTTATGGTGTCAACATCGGAAATCAGTATTTCGCCTGTCGGTTTGCCAATGTAATCTCGCACTGCCTGTTCGAGATTGGGGTCCGCGAAGACTACTACCGAATCGGGGGCGGTGCCAAAGCTCCAATTGGGGCCTTCCGTCTGGTCGTAGTGGCTGTCCATGGCAACGATTTTCCAGTAGTAAGTCTGGTTCTGCTCCAGATTTCCTGGTGGGTCGTAGGTGGTCTCGCTCTGCGTGGAGCTAACCAGGGGAGGAATGGAGTCGGAGCCGAAATAGACATCAAAGGTCAGCACGTCACCAGAGTCCGGATCAGAACAGCTCCAGGAGAGGACGACATTCAATGGCTGCTCCGTGGCCCCATCCGGAGGATAGGGGTTTGATGGCGGGTTTGGGGGATGATTCGGGGTTGGCCCGATGGCCGGATCCAGAGTGATCATTACTGTTGTGATCTTCCCCGGTGACAGAAACAGGGTGTCGGATTCGCCCCTGTACATTTGAGTGCCGATTTCCGCCTCCGCCTCTATCCAGAGATACTCTTCCGCCGGCACCTCCAGTGCTCCCTGGATGTAGTAGTCCTTCACCTCCATCTCGTGAACGACGGAGCCACCGCCCTCAACACAGACGGTGAAAGTGATGTCGAAATCACCCTGTTGCGCAGGCTTCTCCAGATCGGAAAGCTTTAGAGAGATCCTGACGCCGGCCAATTGCCCCTCAAAAACGATCGGACTGCGCTTCTCGCAACCGCTATAATTCAGCGTCAAAAGGACTGCGATTATAAACAGCGGCACAAAACCACCGACGCTCTTTTTGACTTTCATGTGACTATTTTCCATGATATTATTGTCCTGCTTGACAGTTTATTTGCACGATAAACGCCAAATCTCTACTTTCTTTGTCCACGTCGTTTTTGTAGCTGGAAACCACCGGAATTTTCAACCCGAAATACGGTTTTACAACCCCGAAATTGCAAGTAAGCCCTGGATATAAGTCGAGAAGGGTCATGCCTTGATTGTTTGAGAATTCACCGCTTTCGGTAATGCTTGATTGATTGTCAACGGTGGTGTATTTCGTTTCCCCGTCCCCGACTATAATCGCGCTGGCGCCCAGCCACAATTCCCACCTCGGGGCCACCAGCAGCCGCCCGAAGCCAGACAGGTTGAGCATGTCGCCGTTGGTGATATCGTAATCGGAGGTGATAATGTGTGAAGGGTCGCTGGCATCAATCATCTGAACCGTCTTTTTATTGACGCCGCTTTTCCTGAAGAGAAGGCTTCCCAGGAGGCTGTATCTATAGGCGTCCTTGACGAACCTTGAACCTATCATCAAATCGAGCGAGCCGGTGCCGAGGGGGACCAGATAGTCCCCGTCCATGGCCTCGCTGTCGCCGGTGGGAAGCTTCACATAAAAGCGGGTGGTGAACACACTGCCGCTGTCGGCGAAGGGCCAGATATAGCTGGCGTCGATGGTGACATCGCCGACGCCGTTGACTTCCGCCTCCCTGTCATAATACTCCATAGTCCTCTGGAGTATGTAAGGGACTCGAAATTCAACTGATAGGTTGGGTGTAATGTCATAATAAGGGGTGAGAAGCCAGCTCTTGTGCTTGGAGCTGACCTCGAAAAGAGTATTAACTCCGAAATGTGAGAGAAAACCCCCCTTTCTACCGTAGCCATCATAGTTGGTCCCGAAGTCGTCTGTCGATGGCAAAATCGACGGAGTGATAGTCGGATCAGAAAGCAAAAGATCAGTGGAGCTGATGGTGCTCAACAAACCTTCAGTGGTAATGGTAACGTAGATATCCTGCTGTGCAAAACTACATTTGAAAAAGACAAACAGGAGTATTATCAGCTCTATCACAGCCAATAATCTTTGTTTTTTCAAGTAAACCTCCCGGACAAGATGCTTTCGAAAAAGAGTGCCTTCACCTGTCAAATCGGAGAAGCCTTGGGAATGCCTTTTAGCAGATCTAACCATCAATACGATAAACCCAAGTTTGTTTTAGTGGAATCATGCGCCGGGGCAGTGCCAAATTGGGAGAGGTAACAAGGACTACCTGGGTACAGGCCCTCTCT
>LIZU01000077.1 GCA_001302725.1 candidate division Zixibacteria bacterium DG_27 | reverse complement strand
GACCTCAACGGCGATGGCCGGGTAGATGCGGATGAGGATTTCTACGACACCCGCGACGAGATTGTGGAGGCCATTGCTGCGGGGAGATATCCCTCTCCGCCGGCCCGAGATCTGCATTTCGTCTCTCAGGGTAGACCTGAAAGGAAGGTAGTCATAGAGTTCACTAAATGGGTCCTCACCGAGGGTCAGAAATATGTCCCCGAATCCGGATACATCAATCTGACCCCGGATAAACTCCAGCAGGAACTGAGAAAACTGGAGGGCGAATGATGCAGAGGCAGGAGGTATTGGAGCAGAAGGTACTTCCTCTCACCCATTCTCCAACGGAAAGAGACTGATTGAAAATGCAGACCAAAAGATTGCTGAAAGACAGAATCGCCAGCAAGCTGATGCTGCTTTTGACGGTTTCCTCAGGCCTGATCGTATTTGTGATGGCCTTTGGCTTATATCAAAGGTCCAGGCCGATCCTGGCGATCAAGCCGTTAAGCGAGCTTCTGTTTTCGACTTCCTGGCACCCCTTGAGGGGAGAGTTCGGTTTCTTTCCTTTTATTATGGGCACCCTGTGGGTGACCGGGGTGGCGGTTGCCATAGCCATTCCCCTCTGTCTTCTGACCGCAATCTATCTTTCCGAGTATGCTCACAGGTGGGTGCGCGAATGGACCAAGCCGCTCATCGACCTGCTCGCCGGAATTCCCTCCGTAGTCTATGGGGTATGGGGGGTGTTGATTATAGTGCCCTTGATAAAGGATTACGTTGCACCCTTCTGTGGGACTTTCTCAAGCGGTTACAGCGTCCTTGCCGGCGGTGTGGTCCTGGCGATAATGGTCTTTCCCATAATCATTCACGTCTCCGTAGAGGTGTTTAGGTCGGTGCCTTATGAAGTTAGGGAGGCCTCTTTGGCATTAGGGGCAACAAAGTGGCAGACCGTAAAACATGTGGTCATGCGCAAGGCTCTCCCGGGGGTTATAGCTGCCATCGTGCTGGGTTTGTCCCGGGCCTTTGGAGAGACGATGGCGGTGCTTATGGTGGCGGGTAATGTGGCCAAGGTTCCTTCTTCGATCTTGGACCCGGCCTATCCGCTGCCAGCACTGATCGCCAACAACTATGGAGAGATGCTGTCTGTCCCCTTATATGACTCCGCCCTGTTGCTTTCCTCCCTAGCACTGCTTTTGGTGGTCTTGTTCTTCAACATCATATCGAGAGTTATCCTGATTAGAGTCGAAAGGAGCATACAGTAGATATGGATAGAAGAAAGATAGAGGAGAACATATTTAAAGGATTGATGAACGCCTCCATGCTCATAATCCTTGCGAGTCTGGTGTTCATATTGGTTACGATTATTGTTAGGGGGCTGCCGGCTATGAACCTGGCAATGATTACCCAGACCCCTAAGGGCGGATATTATTTGGGCAAGGAAGGGGGGATATTGAATGCCATTGTCGGTTCTCTCTATCTCGCAGGAGGAGCAACCTTATTGGCGATTCTCATAAGTCTGCCGGTGGTCTTATACCTCAATATATATTCAAAGAAGGGGTCACGCCTGGTAGCTTTCACGCGTTTTTCCTTCGATGTTTTGTGGGGTGTTCCCTCCATAGTCTACGGGGCTTTCGGTTTTACGATTATGCTCTTCTTTGGACTCCGGGCTTCGCTCTTGGGGGGTATTATTGCGGTAGCGCTCCTGGTACTGCCTATCATGAGCAGAGCAATGGATGAGGTAATAAGGATGGTGCCGCAGGAACTTCTGGAGTCATCCTACGCTTTAGGGGCAACCAGATTGCAGACCGCCTTCAAGGTAGTAACCCGGCAGGCCCTACCCGGCATATTGACGGCGGTCTTGATCGCTTTTGGAAGGGGTATCGGGGATGCCGCCTCGGTGATATTTACGGCTGGCTTCACGGATTATATCCCCTATTCTCTGCTTCGTCCCGCAGCTACACTGCCGCTTGCCATCTTCTTTCAGTTGGGGACTCCTTTTCCTGAAGTTCAAGAGCGGGCTTATGCCTCCGCACTCATACTCACGGTGATCATCTTGATAATAAGCATAGTCTCCAGAATCCTAATCACAAGATTCACAAAACATATAGTAAAATAGGAGGTTAGAGTGGAATTCAAGACACACATAAGGGTAAGAAACGTAAACGTCTTCTATGGAAAGGAGCAAGCGCTGAAAAACGTCAGCGTTGATATTCCCGATAGGAGGATAACCGCTATCATTGGCCCCTCGGGCTGCGGCAAGACGACGCTTTTGAAGTCATTCAACCGTTTGATAGACACGACCGACGGGGTCAGGGTTTCGGGTGAAATCTCAGTTGATGGGGAAAACATCCTCGATCCGAAGGTGGAAGTCACCCACATCAGGAAGAAGATGGGGCTGCTTTCACAGAAGCCATATCCTTTGCCAATGTCGATTTACGACAATGTCGCTTACGGCCCCAGGATACATGGGATAAAGGACAAAAAGAGATTGGACGAAATCGTCGAGCGTTATCTGAGGCAGTCAAGCCTATGGGAGGAGGTGAGAGATAGGTTGCGCACCCCAGCCTCGAGGCTCTCAGTAGGGCAACAACAGCGGCTCTGTTTGGCCAGAGGGCTGGCAGTCGAACCTGAGATCATCCTCGGCGACGAGCCTACCTCTGCTCTCGACCCCAGCTCCAGCCAGCGCATCGAGCAGAGGTTTCTTGAGCTGAAGAACCAGTACACGATTGTGATTGTCACCCATATACTACGCCAGGCCAGAAGACTTGCCGACTATGTGATTTTTCTTTATCTGGGCGAGTTAATTGAACACGGTACCGCAGAAGCTATCTTTGAGAATCCTAAAGAACAGATGACCAGAGAGTACATCAAAGGAATAATAAGCTGAATGGTGGGACTTCTGCAGGCGCTATCAACGCACAACTGGTGGTACGGATGCCAAAGGGGCCTCTTCCACACCGAAAAGGCTCCTCCGCTCTCTGTTCCTTCGTGCCGGGCTATTGGCAAGCGAAATACGCCACCAGAGGGGATAGCTTGCACAAGGCTCTTCCAACTGCAGTTAGAGTAAGAGATTGACAGGATTTCGAATTCTGCTATATTTCCCCAGGGGACGTTTTTGGAGGATTGACCATCCTCAAATGTAAGGAGGGGAAAGAACATGAAGCTACAGCAAACCTGGCTTTGGGTCCAAGTCTGCCTGTTTATCTTGTTTTTGCCCGTCCAAGCTCTCTGTCAGGTCAGGGCCGACGACATAACCGCTGATTTTGAGTCCGGCAACATAACTGACGTCACCGACCAAGGCCCCAACGACATCTACATGAGAATCCGCCTGGACGATAACCACGGCGACACTTACGGCTGGTTCTATTTCAAGGTTAAGGAACATGCCCTGAACCAGACCGTCACCTTCCACCTCACCAATCCCGACGGCTGGGTCAACTCCGACCATAAGCCGGTCTACTCTCACGAGCGCATGGTCTGGAACCGAGTCAGCGACGCCATCCTATCAGGTGGCAGCTTGATCTTCAGGCATACTTTCACCCAAGACAGCGTCTATGTTGCCTTCTGTTTTCCTTACACCACAACTGACCTTGTCCACTTCCTCGATTCCGTTGAAGATAGTCCCTACCTCTCCAGAGAGATCGTGGGCCAGAGCGCCCACGGTCGGGACATAGAGCTGGTCACCGTAACCGATTTCGATGTACCGATTCTGGGTAAAAAGACCGCCTGGATAATCAGCCGCCAGCATCCCATGGAGACCGGCGCTACCTTTTTGATCGAGAATCTGATCTCATCTCTGATCGATACAACCGAAACGTCCAGGACACTTCGCTCCAGAATGGTGTGGAAAATCAACCCTATCGTCAATGTCGATGGCGTCTACGAGGGTTATTCCCGCCACAACGTCAACGGGGTCAATCTCAACCGCAACTGGGACTACAACGGCAACTATCAGAACGAGGAGCCGAGCGTCGCCGCCGTCCATCGCGCTATAGATGAGTGGATAGACCAAGGCCACAGCACCGATTTCTTCCTTGACATGCACTGCGCCCCCGATTACGCCGACTTCGGTTTTAAGCTGGCTTTGGGCTATGTCCCCTTCCCCTACTGGAGCAATCAGAAGAGCTTCGTGAGCATCCTTGAGAGCTACGACCCCTATCAGAATGCCTCCTTGTGGCGGGACATCGACGAGAGCTACGGTAGCGGGCTTGCCAAGATGGCGATGTACAACCAACACGGCCTCGATGCCCTCTCCACCGAGAACCCGTGGCTCAAGAGGGAAAGCGGTGCCTACGTCACCGTGGCCAGCTACAGGTCGCAGGGACTGCCGACTGCTCAAGCGATATACAAATACCTCTTCTGTGTGGAATTCACCGACACCGTCGGCAGCCTGGTCGAGACTTACCCCTGGGAAGACCCCGTCTATATCACCGTGGAAGATCCCGATGAGAATCACTCCATGTATTACCTCGACCAGGTGGAGGTTACCCTGACCACCTCCGCAAGCTCCGACACCGAGTTAGTGCTGTTGACGGAGATGGAGGAGAACGCTGGTATTTTCAGGAATCTTTCTGGACTTCGCCTGTCGAGGGGTTCTCCTTGTAACAATAATGGTGTAATAGAGACCTCTCCAGGTGCGGTTCTTTATGCCCTCTATCAGGACGACGATTACCCCAAAGACGAAAGCACCGACACCGCCCTTGTCGGCCAGCTGACTTTGGTGGAGGCCACCGAGTCGGCCGTAATTCCGGGGTCAATTGAACTCTTCGAGAGCTATCCCAACCCCTTTAATAGCTCAGCCTCGGTCAGCTACCAGCTGGGGTCTGGTGGTCACGTTTCCCTGAAGGTATACAACCTTCTGGGGCAGCAGGTCGCAGGTCTGGTGGAGGGGGACAGGCCGAAGGGTCAGCATACTGTCACCTGGAATGCAGAGAGTCTCCCCGGCGGGGTTTGCTTCTGCAGGCTCCAATTCGGAAATGAGAGCCGGGTTTTAAAGATTGTCTTGTTAAGATAAATCCCCCCGAAGTCAGTAGCCAGCTGTAATTCTTCAGCTTCTGAGAGCGGGCAACATTCCCACGAATTTTCTTGACAGGAAAAGCCAAAATCCATAAGATAACAGCCGATAGATTGATGATAAACAGAATCGCAGTTTGGGAATAAAGCTTGCTCTTGCGGCGGGGTTTTTACCCCGCTTCTGAATTTAGGGCACCTCAGTTGAAGAAATACCAGGCACTTCACGGAACAAAAGACATCCTCCCCCCGGAGAGTTCTCTTTGGCAATATATCGAGGATGAAGTCCGGGAGGTGATGCGGATTTACAACTATCGGGAGATCCGCTTTCCCATATTTGAACACACCGAGCTATTCCAACGGGGAATCGGGGAGTCAACCGATATCGTCACCAAGGAGATGTATACTTTCAAGGACATGGGAGGGCGCTCTTTGACCTTGAGGCCGGAGGGCACCGCCTCGGTGGTGAGGGCTTACATTCAGCATTCGCTGGCGAAGAAATCCCTGGTTAACAAGCTGTACTACCTCGGCCCCATGTTCCGCCAGGAGCGACCCCAGAAGGGGAGGATGCGGGAATTTCACCAGTTCGCTGCTGAGCTTTTGGGGACTTTGGATCCCGCCGCCGATGCCGAAATGATAGACCTGAACTTGGAGATTTACCGGAAATTGGGGCTAAAGAACCTGAAGCTCTACCTAAACAGCGTCGGCTGCCCGAAGTGCCGCCCCGTACATCGGCAGAAGCTCTTGGATTTCGCCAAGGAGAAGTTGCCGGAGTTGTGCCCGGACTGCAACCTCCGTTATATCAGAAACCCGCTGAGGATGTTCGACTGCAAGGTCGAGAGCTGCCAGATTATCCTGAAAGACGCTCCGGTGATGTTGCAGTGCCTTTGCGACGAATGTCGACAACACTTCGAAAAGGTCAAACATAACCTGCAGCTACTAAGTATGGAGTTCGAGATCGATGATCAGATGGTGCGCGGGATAGATTACTATACAAAAACAGCCTTTGAGATAAAGACCGAGGAGCTGGGAGCCCAGGACAGCCTCTCCGGCGGGGGGCGTTACGACCTTCTGACCTCCGATCTGGGGGGGGAGGACACCCCGGCAATCGGATTCGCCGCCGGGACCGACCGGTTGATCGTGGCCATCGAGAGCCAAAAGATCAGTTATCCTTTTGATGAGAAGATCGATATTTTCGTCGCTCCCGTGGGAGAGGAGGCAAAAGAGACTGCTATGAGGTTGCTCTTCAGTCTGCGAAGAGAGGGACACTCTTGCGAGATGGATTATCTTGATCGGAGCCTCAAAGCTCAGATGCGGGAGGCCAATAGACTGGGAGCAAAGAAG
>LIZU01000076.1 GCA_001302725.1 candidate division Zixibacteria bacterium DG_27 | reverse complement strand
CTATTTTACCATAGCCTATGTCTCCGCCAGCATCGGGATGTACTCCTCCTATATGCACGACTGGCAGAACTACGATCTGAATGGAGAGATATTGTATTACGATGAGGGTGGCTGGACAAACAGTTGGGGTTACAGTGATGAAACCGCATGGGGGCTGTGCAAATTCGTCCCGGCCTCAACGAGCTACCTCAGCAGGGTGGAGTTCTGGACGAGCGACATCACCACCGATATCGATGTTTACGTCTACGACGATTTCGACGGATCAACCCTGAGCGACCTGTTGGCAAGCAAGCTGAATCAGAGCTACGACGAGGCTGGATACCATTCCGTAACCTTAGATTCTCCACCTCAGATTGCGGCCAGCAATGATGTCTACGCAGCGGTCAAGTTCACCAATTCAAGTTACACATTTCCTGTCGTGGCCGATGGTCAAGGTCCGAATGAGACCGGGACTACCTATATCAGCCACTACGGTAGCAGTTGGACTGACCTAGGAGCGGATTACGGCGAAGACGTAGCCATCCGGATCCGTACCACCACCTATTCTGGGATAGACACCGAGGCTGTCTTGGAATTCCCGGAATCTTTCACCGTAACGCAAAACTATCCCAACCCCTTCAACGCCGGGACGACTATCGACTATGAATTGCCCTTGAACTGCGATGTCACCATCCACATCTACGATTTGCTCGGACGTGAAATTGAGACTCTCGTCAACAGAGACCAGAAAGCCGGCCATCACCAGATCGACTGGAATTCCCCTGATATTCCCTCGGGGATTTACTTCTATAAGGTCCAGGCCGGGGAGCTCACAGCGACCATGAAGATGTTGCTTTTGAAATGATGTTCTCGATATCGCCGCGTGAAGGGAGCCCTGTGGCTCCCTTTTTTGATCCCTGGGCAATTAATCAAATGTCTTCCTCTATTGTAACCCCAAAGGCCAGATCGTGGAATTCTGATCGATGCTGCCGGTCTACCGGAAATATTCTGTAACAGTTCCGGTCCTTTTACGTTTTGTATGAGTGGGTGATAGGTTCTGAGAGCTCGAATTATGTGAGTAGTTGAGAAACGCTGGTGAGCTTCGACCTTGGGAATATTGATTGACTTGAATAATTAGGAGGCGCAATTATGAAACAAGCGGTAAGGCTATTTGTTTTGCTGGCGATCTGTCTGTTTCTCGTTGAAGGAGATCTCTTTTCGCAAACTTGGAGGGAATGTGCTCCCGCTCCCACGGCGCGGTGGAATCCAGCGAGTGTGGTGCTTGACGGGAAGATATATGTGATCGGAGGCCAGGACTCGATTCCGCCCTATTCTTCCTTGAATACCGTCGAGGTGTACGATCCTGATCTAGATGTGTGGGAAACGCTGGCGCCAATGCCGACCGATCGCTGGGGATTGATGGTCGCGGTGGCTGGGGGTAAGATCTATGCTATCGGGGGCCAGAACGGATCCTTCTCGGGAGGCTACACCTCCTCGGATGCGGTCGAAGAATACGATCTGGATACAGACACCTGGACCTCCAAAACCCCTATGCCCACACCCAGAGGTTGGGGTGGGTGTGTTGCCATCAATGACACCATTTTCGTTTTTGGTGGGTATCGAAGGCCGCCCGGACAAATATTGACTGTGGTCGAAAAATACCATCCTGCTGGTAACATGTGGTACTCCGAACCACCGATGCCGACTGGTGGCAGGAGGACTTTCATGACAGCGAGGGTAGGCAATAAGGTTTATCTAATCGGGGGATGGGGTTCGAACATGGTACAGGAATACGATCCGGTGGCAAAGACATGGGCGACGAAGACTCCGATGCCAACGGCGAGAGGTGGAAGCGGTGTTGATGTTCTGGATGGCCAAATCCATATAGTCGGAGGCCGCGGCGGTCGCTCCGACGAATATGAGGCTTACAATCCGGCAACTGACACTTGGAGAGCTCTGAATCCAATGCCCACCCCACGGGAGGGCTTAGTAGCGGGAGTCGTGAACGGTAAGCTTTACGCCATCGCGGGCTCAGCCCCGATAAATCAGGGAGGGCTCCCCTACTATGCCAAAAACGAAGAAGCTTCCGGCTTTACTGAGGTTGAAGGAGGTGCTATCACCATAAGGCCGGCCACTTATCACATTTCTCAAAACTACCCCAACCCTTTCAACGCCGGGACGACTATCGAGTATGAGCTACCCCTGGCCTCAGATGTCGCTATCCGGATCTACGATCTGCTTGGGCGTGAGGTCGAAACTCTTCTCCAAAAGGATCAGAAAGCCGGTCGTTATGCAATCGACTGGAATTCCCCTGATATTCCCTCGGGGATATACTTCTATAAGGTTCAGGCCGGGGAATTCACAGAGACAAAGAAGATGCTGCTTCTGAGATGATGTTGCTGTTATCACCTCTCGGGGGGAGGCCTCATGCCTCCCCTTTTTTGTTTGCCGAGGGTTGTAAGGCCTCAACTTCCGGGGGCAATCAGCTGTGCCTCCAGGGTTTATTTCTACAAGCTCAGCGTCGGAGAATTCAGCCAGACGATGAGGATGACGCTTGTGAAGTAACCCTCACTGAGAACACCGCAGATGAAAAGGGAGCCCTAAAGGCTCCCTTTCTTTGCTTACCCATCAGTGTAATTCAGGGACAATTCCCAGTTCCCAGGCGAGGCTTCATCTATCCGTTTATCGGCACGTTACTATTTGGCCCATGAATGCAAAAGAGCTTCGATCTCTTTGGCCTCCTCCGGGATCACCAGATCTGGCACTAGTATCAGCTCTCTTGCTCTTTTCACCAGTTGCAGCTCTAAGGGGGATTTGTCTTGCCAGTTCTTCAAATAGGAATCCTGTATTCGCAAGAATGCAGAAACCACCAGATAGGCATCGTCGAGGTAGCCGAACAAGCCGTGTTGTTCCTCTGACAGATAATCGTGTGGAGCATATATGTAGGTTATAATGTGGCCGCTGAGCCTTTTAGCCTCTGATGGGAATGATTCATCATTCCAATAATTGCTTAACTGTTGCAAAACCGGCGGCAGTAAGAAGATAAACTCTTTTACGGCCTTCATTTGCTCTTCGGTGGCCCTGCCGCCCAGACGTTTCTCAATGGATTTGCGAAAGCCCTGCTCATCTTCTCCTGCCAGTATCCTTAATTGATTGGTCAGTGCTTTAAGCATATGAGACCTCCAACCTGAGCGCTGCTGACTAATCCATCGAGCGACCAGAGGAGTTACTCTGGCGCCTGAAATATATGGATCTTCTTGCCAATAGGCAATCGAAAAGCTTCTCATCGGAGTGAGACATAGGTACGTGGCATCCGGTCTCGTTTGATACTCATCCGGGCCGACGCTGGCCGCTTGAGCCGGCTGATGCGGGGCTGAGTTCTCTTCTCAATATCCCGAGGGTTTGACTCTCGACCACTGAGCGCCTCTGCTTTTCTCCTCTCCGGCTTATGCTGTTTTCTCCTGGCGGAGACTGCGAATTCGGGAAAGATGCACCGCCACCTGTTCGGGATCGACTTGGTGTCTGTTCAATGTACGGGAGACGACCTCCACGGCGGCTTCTATCTCGGCCGCTATTATCTCGTTAGCGCCAGCTTTGAGGAGAGGCCTGATATCGAGCTGGTAGCTTGCCCGAACGACAATATGCAGATTTGGGGCGAGGCTGCGGGCGGCCTTCACGGCGCGCTGGTTAGCATCGGGGTCATTGATAAGCAACACCAGCTCCCCAGCGTCTGCGGCTTGTAGGCACTCCAGCACTTCGAGACTTGTGATATCGCAGAAGTAGGCCGGCTCTCCCTTGGAAATGGCGTTGCGCACGTTCTCCACATTCAGCTCCGCGATCACATAGGGAATTCCGCTCTGCCTCAAAGCCTGTGCCAGCTGTTGACCGGCAAGGCCATAACCACCTATGATGACGTGCTCATGCATGGTGCGGACCTCCTCGGCAGCATCCTCGGCGGTGGACACTTTAAGCAGTCGAGTGAGAACCTGTATCTTTCCCACTCCAGCTGCAAGGTGCGGTCCTAGGGACAGTCCGAAGGGAGTCACGAACATGGAGAGAACCGCCACCACCACCAAGTTACCCGCCAGATGATCTGTAACTAGACCAGTTGTCTGAGCACCGCGCATCAGTATGAAGGAGAACTCCCCAACCTGTGCCAATGCGGCCGCCGCCAGCACGCACACCCTAAGCGGCAAACGCATTATCATCGCCGTTATGAAAACCAGACCGGACTTGCCCGCAAGAACTGCCACAAGCAAAATCAAAATGGGGATAATATTTTCCAAGATGGCGCCGGGGTCGAGCAGCATGCCTATAGAAACAAAGAATATACTGGTGAACGCATCTCGAAACGATATCAGATCTGCGAGGGCTTGATGGCGATACTCGCTCCCAGCCACTACCAACCCCGCGAGGAAGGCCCCCAGGGCCAGCGGGATGCCGCAGATCCATAAGACCCAGGCGGTGCCTATGGACACAAGCAAAACCGCTACAACGAAGAGATTTCGCTGCCGGGTCTTTGCTATCAGACGCAGCGCACGAGGGACGATAAGACGTGCCGCGAGTAGAACACTGGCAAGAATCGCCACCGTCCGCAGCAACGCGCTAAACAGATTCTGAGCAGGAGGTCCCGAACCACTCAAAAGTGGGATTGCCAGCATCATCGGCACAACAGAGAGATCCTGGAAAACAAGTATCCCCAAGGTTAGGCGCCCGTGGGGGGCGTCCAATTCACCACGTGCTTCCAACCCTTGAAGGACGACAGCTGTACTGGAGATGGCAATCACAAAACCGATAAACAGCGCCAGGTTGGGGGAATAGCCCAGAAGTCGACAAACGGCGAAGGTGGCTGCTGCGGTCAATCCAACCTGTAGTGCACCCCCAGCCAAAACCGGCCACCAGAGACGTCGCAATCGCTCAAGCGAGATCTCCAAGCCAATCCCGAACAACAGAAGGGCTACGCCGGTCTCTGCCAGGACCTCAACCTTATGAACGTCATCGATCAAACCGAAGCCCCCAGGACCCACGAGGATGCCGGCTAAGATGAACCCTGCGATGGATGGAATCTTGAGTCTGTGGAGCGCGGTTACGACCACCACCGCAACCGCAAATATCACCACCAGGTCTCGTAGATAAGGTATGTCATTCATACAGAGAGACCGTCGCCTCCAGAATTGACTTTCAGAAGTGACGTTAAGCTGGCCATCAGGCCTCGCGCCTAATAGAAGGAGTCAGAAGCGCGATGTCAAACAAAATCTACACAAGCAATAGGGTATTTGCACAGATTACCCATTTCTCGTAGGAAACCGGCATGAGCTTCCAGGGAGCTCGCCGGAGTCGTTGGTGCCCTCTGTCGGCTGGCAGCCGAACCTTGACCATTTCGGTCAGGTTGCTATCGCAAAACGACTTGTGCCTCTTCTTTGGCCTTGACAGAGGGTGAGAATTGGGTATATTAAAATTCTACGCGTCTGTCTGCCGCGACAATGCGCTTCTACAAGTGCTTTCTTATGCGACAGTCCAGATATCAGAAAAGCCAAACCCATGCTTTTTGGAGGAAACATGAAGAAGACCGGATTGTTTGCACTCGTGTGGCTCTTGGCCCTCACGACCGGGGTCTCGCTTGCGGATCCGCCGAGTCAATTTGACTTGCGCAACGTCGGCGGGCAGAACTACGTGACCTCTGTCAAAAGCCAACAAGGGGGAACTTGCTGGACCCACGGGGCCATGGCGGCGATGGAGGGGAATCTGCTCATGACCGGCAACTGGGCTGCCGCCGGTGAGATCGGCGAACCCAATCTGGCGGAATACCATCTGGACTGGTGGAACGGCTTCAACCAGCACTACAATGGTGATCTGGACCCTCCCCAGGGGAATGGGCTGGAGGTGCATCAGGGTGGCGACTACATGGTGACTTCCGCCTATCTCAGCCGCGGCGAGGGAGCGGTGCGGGATATCGACGGGCAGTCTTACTACACCCCCCCGGAGAGATACCTTCCCAGTTATAACTACTACTACCCCCGAGATATCGAATGGTATGTAGCCGGCTCTGACTTAAGCAACATCAACACCATCAAGGAGAAGATCATGAGCGAGGGGGTGATGGGAACCTGCATGTGCTACGATGCTGCCTTCATGCAGAACTACGTCCACTATCAACCTCCCAGCAGCACCCTTGACCCCAATCACGCCATCGCCATTGTGGGCTGGGACGATGACAAGAGCACCCAGGCTCCCAGCCTCAGATGGGAGCGGTTTCCTTCCAGGATGTGGAGTTCATGAACTACGATATGATTTACCATCACGACTACCACGGCTGGCGGGATACCAAGACCGACTGTGAGGAGGCTTTCAATGCCTTCACTGCGGAGGGAGGCGAGCAGGGTCAGGAGACCATGCAGGCGGTGGGTCTTTTCACGGCGGTGGACAGCGTGTACTATACTGTGAGGATCTACGATCGCTTTGAAGGCGGGGAGCTTTTGGAGGAGCTTTCCACGAAGAGTGGCTTCGTAAGGTTTCGTGGCTTCCACACCGTAGAGTTGGATACCTCGGTTGAGCTTGATCAGGGGGATGATTTCTACGTTTATCTGTATCTCTCTCGGGGTGGCCACCCTTATGACCGCACCTCGGATGTTCCGGTTCTTTTGGGAGCGCAGTATGACGTCATTGTGAACTCGACCGCCCATCCGGAGGAGAGCTATTACCGCAGCGGCGCGGAGTGGCTGGATCTCTACTACTGGGAAGATCCCCCCTGGGACAGCACCGCCAACTTCTGCATCAAGGCCTTGACCACGGAGGTGCCGTTCTTAGGCTTCAATTTCCCGGACAGTCTGCCGGAGCTCGTCAATCCCAACGGTGGCACCACGGTTCGGGTGGAGGTTTACGGGATCTCCGGAAATCCGGAGCCGGGCACCGGGATGTTGT
>LIZU01000075.1 GCA_001302725.1 candidate division Zixibacteria bacterium DG_27 | reverse complement strand
GATATTTCTCAGCAAGCTCCTTCGGGTAAAAATCGTAGTCTGTCTTTCCGGCGATCTCCTCCGGTTTTATTTTCAAATCCAGAGCGTAATTTTCATTGCAACTCACGTAGACTGAACGTCTATCCTTGTAGAAGATCTTCTGCGGGAGATTCTCCAGAAGCGTTCGATATCTCTCTTCGCTTTCCCGCAGCACCTCCTCCGCCACCCTGCGCTCGGTGATGTCTCTGTGAGTTGCCACCTGGGCAATGATTCTGCCTTCATCATCCACTATTATTGAGGAGGAGACCTCCACTGGGAAGAGCCCACCGCCCTTTCTCCTGCCAATCAACTCTCCGGTCCAGCCGCCTTGTCTGGTCGCCTGGAGGGCTCCCTGCAGCTTATGAAGTTGACTCTCGGCGTAGAGGAAAGCAATCTCAGTCCCGATCAACTCCTCCTTCGAATAGCCAAACATCTTGGCAAGCGCTTCGTTCGCGTAGGTGATGTTTCCCTCCAGATCACCCGTAGCCACACCGTCAACCGAAGACTCAACCGAATGCGAAAACAGCCTCAGTCTCTGCTCCAGCTGCTTGCGTTCCTCAATCTCCTGCCTGAGACCTTCGTTTGCTGCTGCGAGCTGTTTGGTTCGGGCCTCGATCTTCTCTTCCAGGGTCCTCTGGTACTCCTCCACCCTCACCTTTGACTCTTTCAGGTTGGCGGTCATACTGTCGAACGTCCGTGACAGCTGTCCAATCTCATCTTTTGCCCCGGTGCCGACCTTGAAATCAAGGTTCCCGCCAGCCACCTCTTCAGTACCGTGATGCAGCCTCGAAATCGGCTTCGTTATTGTCCCGGATATCAGGATGGAGACCACGATGCCCACAACTGTGAGAAGCCCAAGGACAGACAGCAAGAGATGAGTCAGCCTGGCAATCGGTGCGAATGCTTCCTTCTCGTTCACCTCCGCCAGCAGGGACCAGTTCATCTCAGGTATGTGTTGATGAATTCCAATGATGTCTGTATCAAGATAGTTCTTGCATAGAATCACTTCATGTTGGTGTTGTTCTGCCCCAAAACGTTCCATATCTTCAAGACAATCACGCACATTTTCGGTATCAACTTTTAGTTTCAGGAAGGTATCCTCCGCAAACCGGGAGGGCGTTATCATGTAGCCCTCTTTGTTCACGAGGTATATCTCTCCGGTCTCTCCCAAACCGGTTCTGTCTATGGTAATCCTGTTCAGTTCTTCCACTGGAAATCTGGCGACAACCACTCCCAGAAGAGCAGCATTATCTTCGTCAAGAATCGGTGCTGAAAAAGCGAGCGAATTTCTCTTTCTGTCTTGAGAAACATAGGCATCTTTGATAAAAGCACCCTCTCTGCCGTTCAAGAAATAGGGATCATTGCTTTTGTCTCTTCCAATATCCCGTTCATCACTGGAGGCGACGATTATTCCACTCTCATCCAAGACGAAAATGTCATAGGTATCTTCTCTACCCTCAGCTGTGTTTTTCAACCTTCGCGTAACATCGTCAAACTTCCAAAGGTACTCTTGATCGTCCGCGCTTGCCAGTAGGAATCGCTCAATAACGATGCTTTCTGACGACTGTTTGACTGCTTCTTTCTGTGTCTCCAGAAAAGTCTGAACGTGGTGAGCTCTTGATTCTGCAACAGCCTCTAACTTGCCGGCGATCTGTTTCCTTACGATCCTTCTTGTAACTAACTGACCTACTGTGGTCGAGATCGCACCGGTGACAAAGACAAGTGAAAGTACGATGAGAAGCATTTTCGTTCGGATTCTCATTTGCCGACCTCCGCAGTAGTCCACCCAGCTATCTTAAGGCAGCGTTCCGGCTGCCTGAATGCAGTTCGATAACCCTTCGAGACCACAAGCACCACCGAGCTATCGGGCATTGCGAAGAGATAGCCTCTCAGCTTTTTCGGACTTCAGCCCCCTGATAGCTTGTCCGCGGCAGCGCTAGAGTGCCTTTTCGACCCTTTCCACCCTGCTTGTTTCGGCAGGCACAGGCTTGTTCATTGAAGGGAGCTTGACCAAAAAGGTAGCTCCGGCTCCCGGTTCTGAAGACTCCAAAAGCAGCTCCCCTCCCATCTCTTGCACCAGCCGCCCGCTTATGGCCAGACCCAACCCGGTCCCCTCGCTTCTGGATTTGGTCGAGAAGCCATGCTCGAAGATGAGGGGTCTGTTCTCCTCCGGTATCCCCACGCCGTTGTCAATCACCCGAACCCAAGTCTCCTCCCCTACCACCTCGGAGTCAAAGGTAACCTCTCCACCCTCCCTCCTCTCGCTCTCTACGGCTTGCATAGCGTTGCGCAAGAGGTTAGAGAAGACCTGAAAGAGCTCGGTGTAGTCCGTGTAGATTTTCGGGAGGTTGGGGGTGAGCTTCTGGGTCAACTTGATCTTCCTTTTCTTCACTCCATCTTGGTAGAGCTCTGCCACCTCCTGCAAACAGCTGTTGACATCCACCTCCTCGAGCTCCCTTTTGGATCTGGCCATCTCCCGGAGGTTATCGATGATCTTGACCAGTCTCATGATGTGATGTTCGAAAAAGTGGAGAAACTCCTGGCTTCTTTTCAAGCTATCGATATTTTTCTCTACCGCCCGGGAGAGGAGGGCCAAATCTTCCTCTCCATAGCTGGCGTCGGTTTTCTCCGGGCTTTTCCGGAGGAGGTATTCGGATAGCTTCCCGGTTCTGAGGTTTTGCTGCCAGTCAGCGATTATTTCCTTCATCATCTTGAGGGCGTTCTGAGTGACCTCGAAGTAATCCATTTCGATCTGCGTCCGGGACAAAAGGGCGGTTATGGGGTTTAAGATCTCATGAGCTACTCGGCTACCTATCTCCCCGATTACGGCTAGCTTCTCCGCCTCTCGAAGCCGCTCTTGAGATCTGTTCAGAGCCTCCAGAGTTCTTTCCAGTTCTATATTCTTCTCGGAGAGCTCCTGGTATGCCTGGTTGAGTCTGGCGGTTCTCTCCTCCACCCTCTCTTCCAGGGTGTGGCTGTAAGCCTCGATCTCTTTTCGCTGTTCCTGCAGGATAAGGTTAGATTTCTCGATCTTCTGGAGGTAGAGCCGGTTTCTTTGCTGGGCCTCCCTCAGAGAACTCACCATATTGTTGAAGGACGACGCCAAGTGGCCGATCTCATCTTTCGCCTTGATGTCGATGTGATAGGTGAGGTCTCCGGTGGATACTTTCCGGGTTATTTCTGTGAGGCGTAAAAGAGGCTTGGTGAGGTGGCCCGCCAGTAAGCTGGAAAGCGCTATTCCCATCAAGAATAACAACAAGCTGACCATCAGGGTCAGATCCCGGTTGTCTCTAACCTGTTGCAGGACCCCCAGAGTCGAAATCTCCAATGTTAGGCTTCCAATCCGATTTCGGTTGGTATAGACAGGGGTGGAGAGAACCAATCTGTCGGGGAGTTCCAGTACCTCGTTTTCACCCAGTCTGGATCCGAGAGGAGAAGCGCTCCCTTTGCCGCTGCTGTAAGAATAGAAGGTGTTCTTCTCCCTATCGAAGATCTGAAGGTTGATAACATCCACATCCGTCTGTACCCCCGAGACCGCCTCTTGAACCGCCTCCAGGTCTTGGAACTCCAGGCCCGGAGAAACGTTGTAGGCCAGCAGGCGTGCCAGAGAGACAGCTTTAGTCTTCAATTCCTCGAAGGCCAGATGCTTCTGTCTGGTTGGGAAAAAGACGGTAACAAAGATCGCCACCACCGCCAAACCTGTAACCATGACCGCGGTGAGTTTGGTTCTGATGGAGCGGTTGAGATAGAACCCCAGAAGCCTCACCTCAATCCCCCACGATCTCGCAAAGCTTCAGTATACTAGCCGAGAAACGGGCTCCCTCCTGCCGCGAGGCCTTCAAGTTAATGAATATCTTTAGGCGTCCCTCTATCGAGTGTAGCCCCAACGCCACTCCGGATTTGAGGTAGACGATCTCTGCCGCCAAACTCAGAACCTTTAGGTGCCGTGTCACTGCCACTATGTCGGGAAGGTTTTCTCGCAATCCGGAGGTGAGGTAGACGATGTCGACGCCTCCTTCCTTCAACCGCTGAGCGAATGCCTCCGGAGTGCTGAATCTCAGAACCGAGAAGGTAATTGGCAGACCCTTGATTTCAGTGCTCTGGTTCTGGCCTAAGGCATCGATAACGTTGCTCAGATTATCGCCCGACTCCGGGTGGCTGCGATCGGAATAGATGATGCCGATGTGAAGTCTCTCCCCCACCCTCTGGTTCAGATTGCGATCGTAGGCTAGTATCTTCAAAAAGATCGGTATCTGTCTGCTTTCCGGAACACTCACCCGGGCCAAAGTGGAGGCCGGCAATAGGGGCAGGAGAAAGGCAACTATTAGTGATGATAGTCGTGGATTCATTTTCATAGCTAGGATCCCATAATCGTTGGACAACAGCTAATCTCCACTTGCAGACGGAGGCAGGGTCGAAGGCCCAAATGCCTCCCCGGAAGCGCCTGTTGTCTTGATCGTGACCGCAGTTGCCAGCTCTTGGCACAAAAGCGAAAGCACAGATACCCCGGAGCGAGATTAACTCTTCTAATCAGGTTCATGCCTGAAGACCTCCTTCTCCGCGCTCTGGCAAATCAACTTTGGTTGAATCTCTGGCCCCAGCTCTCCCCCAGAGAGAGGGAAACCTTAGTCGCTTTATCGGATGGCCGCGAGAAGCTATTAGTCTCCTTACTGAGGCAAACTCCGGCTGCCTATTTATAGAACAACAGTGGTCGAAGTTCAAAACAGCGACAAAAGACAGCAAAGAGGGCGGGATCGGTCTGCAGACTGTGCACCAACTGGATTTGGTGAAGATCAAACAGGGGCTTAGCTCGCTCGGGTGAGGAGTTACCCCTGGCTGGAAAGAGGAATGAAGCCTGAACTGATGGGGGTTGCTTTCGCGAAGAAATCTGAGGCTCTAAATGTCTGCCGCGGATGTCCCCTCTCTCAGGAGATACCAGTCAAGTTTCAGAAAATGTCGCAAGACCAGGGTCACGGTTGAATACATCACCAGACATTCCAGGGCGAAGGGCAAAAAACCCAAATATCCAATTACCGGCATCTCGAAGATTCTCATGTTCTCCAAAATTGGCACGGTGTAGACCCACTTCGCCCCGGCCCAGTAGTTCCAGAATTCCCAGAAAATTCCGCAAATAAGCCCGGAGGTGAGGAGATTGAGGAATCGCCGGGGGTTACCGTGCTTGAAATCGCGTAGAAGAGAGCTGCCTCCGGCCAGGTAGTTTATAGGGTCCAGAAAGAGCACCAAGCCGGTCCACACCAAGACGGCCCAATATCTGCTGGGGAAAACGATCGGAATCAAAAGGAAAGTGAAACCGATTAGGATTGGTGTGAACAGTCCCGCCCTGGAGGGCTTAACGGGAGAGATCTTGACTCTTCTGTAGAGACCGAGGGATTCGACCAGTTCGGCGACTTCCAGGATCGCCGGCCAGATGGTGGCGAAACTCCATGCATACCCGAAGTAGCGGTAGATTCTGCTTGCGGGCAAGCCTACGTAATGCCAGTTGTGGAGGAAAAGGTTATAGAATTCGAAGATGTACCACAGTCCAATGGAAATCGGCAACAACAGGAGGAACTCCCAGGTGCGGGAGGCGATGAAGGATTCCCCCTTTAGCTTGAATATCAAAGCATCCACAAAAAGTATGAGCCCGCTCCAGCAAATGGGAGTGTGCAAAGTGTAGAAGGGCTCCACCTTCAGGAACATCATCACCTCCGAGGTGACGATTATGAGCAATCCGAGGTAGCCGTAAGCTTTGAAACCTGGTCGGCGACGATGGTTCACTGGTATCTTAAACAGCTCACAGAGGCGGTCTCCTTACCGCCCGATATGATCCTAAGCACCTTGTGTACGTGAGAATGTAATTGAAAAAGAAGCCCCCCGACCTAAGAACTTTCACCAGCGGTTAATCCAGTGTCTCCCTCGGTTAGAAGGGCTTTGACTACGGACGGGTTAAATAATGGTCCTTCAAGAACAACTTACCGCTTGTGGCAGGTACCGCAGTCTTTCCCCTCGTGGCAAGCGAAGCAACTCTTGTGCAGAGCCACCTTGCTCTCCTGCATCTCCACCTGTATCCTGACGCCTTTTTGGTGACAGTGACCGCAGGCCTCCAGGTGATGACAGGAGTTGCAGCCGATCTCCAGATCGTCAGCGTGAAGCTTGTGGTCGAAGATGACCAGGGTGCCAGCTTTATAATCAGTCTTGAAAACTCTCTTGCCCGGCGCCTCCTGAGGCCTGTCCTCCCATTTGTAGGTTCCAAAAATGTCACCGGGATTGGTCAGGTAGGCGGTGGAGGCTAAAACCAGAACCAAGCAAACAACTAAAACCAGAGTCTTTTTCATCTGAACTTCTCCTGAAAGATTTCTCAAGCTTAAGCAGATTCGGCAGCAGCCC
>LIZU01000074.1 GCA_001302725.1 candidate division Zixibacteria bacterium DG_27 | reverse complement strand
CAGAAGGTTGGGGGTTCAACTCCTCCTGGGCGTATTGAGTCTGCATCCAACCCACCAATGGCCAATGAGTTACAAAGGCTCGTTGGCCATCTTCACCAGAGTTCACTTCTACCACACGGAATCGTTGGGCACTCTGGGCCCGGTGCATTCAAAGACTAACCCTTTGCTTCTGTATTCCTTCGCGAGTAACCTCACCACCGTCCTGAAATCCTCTCTCTGCTCCCTGGAAACCAGATAGGTTGAACTCAGGATCATATCCTGCCCCTTTTGATCAGGCTGCCCGCAGAGGACCTCATTCAATTGCGCTTTCTGAGCCTGCTTCACCATCCACCCGAAGCTCTTTTCCTTGTACTCGTCGAGCTTTCTGTCCAGCTCCACCTGGAGTAGTCTCTCTCCTTTTGGCCCAGGAATGCTTTCAGCTATCCAATCCGATACCCGCTTTAGATTCGCGTACACCTCAACCTGCCATTCCTCCTGATCCTCGAAACCGGTCGGAAGTTGCTCAAATGCGTTCCCTCCCTCTTTGACCATTCTCTTGCCCCCCTGTTCCTGAATACGGATGGCGGACTTGAAAGCGATTTGCCCCCGCTTGCGCTAAGTAATCAGCTTGACAGGACTTCTATCTTAGTGCGATCGTCCGTCTGACGACCCCCCCTTTCTTGCAGACTTATCTCATTATCGGCGGAAATCAATGCCCTTTTAATAAGCCCTCAAACCGAGGATCGGAAACTCCGCCAGCCGGTTGGCCTCGGTTATCTCTTAGCGATGCCAGCAATTGTGATGCCTACCGACTCCTTTAGAGACCGCTCCCGGAGGCCAACCAGCTGCTCTGACGAGCAGGCTCCTGGTGGTGGCTTGAGGGGCTGAACCTTTCCGGAGAGCCGAGAGCATGCAGGGTTTTTCCCCGAAAAAGCTTGACAAAACTGCTGAGTTTTTTATCATAGATAGGAACTAAAAGTGCTGCTTTTGAGTTTCTTCGAGAGTGAATCATAACTCTCCGAAAGTGCGTTCTAATTTTAGATTTTGACTTTCCGAAGATACCTTTGAGAGTAGAAAGCTGTATTGACAGGAGATGATATGAAGATCGTTCTAATGTATCCTCGCTACAGGAGAAGGATGTGGAATGGGGTGGCTGAGCCCTTGGGGATATGTTACATCGCCTCCGCTCTCCGCGATGTCGGTTATGATCCTCTTTTTGTGGATCTCACCTTCGTCAAAGACTTGAGCGAGATCGACGACGAGATAAAAGACGCCGATATCATCGGGATCAGCAGCTCCTCTATTCTCTTCGGGAGGACTAAAGAGGTCGTGGTTCCCTATCTGAGATCCAAGAATCCCAGGGCGACCTATCTGATCGGGGGACCCCACGCCACCTTCTGGCCCGAGGATGCCTTAGACGGCGGGTTTGACTATGCCTTTCAGGGCGAGAGCGAAAGGACCATCAAAGATTTCATGGGGGCTTTCGAGAAGGGAGACCCCACCAAAGTCCGCGGGATTTCATACAAGAGAAACGGGAGATTCATAATGAACCCCCGGATGCCCTTCGCCATGAACTTAGACGAGATCACATTTCCCGCCAGAGATCTTTATGACTACGACAGCTATATCACCGCCGGGCTCGCCGATTACGGAATCGTCGGCTCCCGGGGATGTCCCTACAACTGTGTCTTCTGCAAGCCTGCCCAGGACAAGCTTTTCGGTCAGCTGCGCATGCGCGGCGCCAGAAACGTGGCCCAAGAGATCGAAAGCCTGGTGAAACTACGGGGCCAGAATATTAGGCTGTTCTTTAAAGATGACACCATCACTCTTCAGGGGCCGGAGTGGTTCCGGGAGCTCAAACGGGAGCTGGACCAGAGAAAAGCCAAGGTCTGCTGGATGTGCCAGACCCGGGTCGATACCGTCGACTATGAGACCGTGGCGGCGATGAAGGAGGCCGGCTGCGTGGACATATACTTCGGGGTGGAGAGCGGCTCTCAGAGGATCTTAGATTTCTATCGGAAAGAGATCACCCCGGAGCAGACCATCAAGGCTTTTGACATCTGCCACAGCCTGGGAATCAACCCCATCGCATACATGATGCTGGGTCATCCCCACGAGACCCACGAGGATATAAAGCTGACTTACAAGTTGATGAGGCGGATTCGTCCCGCCAGGGTCAATATGTATTTCTGCACCGCGTTGCCCGGCAAACATATCTACGACTGGGCAAAAAGCGAAGGCATCCTGAAAAAACATATTAGCTACGAGGAATTCGACACCGCCAGAAACCGGGACACCGCCAACATCAACATGGAGCTGAAGTATCTCACTCGGGAAGACCTAATCAACTGGAAAAAAAAGATATACAGGAGCTGGCTGATTCAGTCCACCCTCTCCCCTAAGAATTTCAAAGCCAACCTCTGGCTTTTGGGGAAGTTGTTGCGCAATCCGAGACAGAGATTCTTCCAGTTGAAGAGCAAGCTGTTCGCCGGTGCCGTCGGTGAAGCCAGCACCAACTGAGCAGAAGCACTCACCTCCGGCTGAACAAGATCTCAGACATTCATATTTTTTAGAGTTAATCCAAAGAGACCGGCCTTGACCCGGTTTTTCTTTTTCTCAATAGACGCCGAAATCGGCCTTTCCCGTCTACTTAGAAAAAACTGTTTGTCTTTCCCGTTGAAATGACTTATAATGCCAAGCGAGCTTGTGAAATAAATCGCTAACTTTTCTTTTTCGATAGAACCTGGAGGAATGATGTCAAATAATACTGAAATTGTGATCCTCTCTGCTTGCCGGACCCCCAGTGGGGCTTTCTTGAGAAGCCTCTCTGGGTTCACGGCCCCACAACTGGGGGCAGTCGTCATAAAAGATGCGATCAAAAGGGCCGGAATTGACACTGGCAAAATCGACGAAGTGCTCATGGGGAATGTGGTCTCCGCCGGCATGGGGCAGGCTCCGGCGAGGCAGGCCGCCATCTTTGCGGGGGTTCCCGCCACCGTCCCTTCCACTACCATAAACAAAGTCTGCGGCTCCGGACTCAAGACCGTCATGATCGCCTGCCAGGCCATCAAGGCCGGGGATGCCGACTGCATCGTGGCGGGTGGTATGGAGAGCATGTCGAATTGCCCCTATGTTCTGCACGGGGCTCGCGGCGGCTTCAAGTTCGGCGACCGCAAAATGACCGATGCGTTGATCTTAGACGGTCTCTGGGATTCCTTCAACAACCGCCACATGGGAGGAAATGCCGAGCTGACCGCGGAGAAGTCCAATATCAGCCGGGAGGAACAGGACAAATACGCCTTAGGAAGTCAGCAGAAGGCCGTAGCCGCTATCGATAACGGGAAGTTCAAGGCCGAAATAGTGCCGGTTGAGATTCCCCAAAGCAAGGGGGAACCGAAAATCTTCGACACCGATGAGACTCCTCGTCGGGACACCACTCTGGAAAAGTTAGCCAAGCTCAGACCCGCCTTCCAGAAGGAGGGAACCGTGACCGCCGGCAACTCGCCCGGTTTGAACGACGGTGCCTCCGCCCTGGTGGTCAGCTCCCGGAAGTTCGCCGAGGAGAATAACCTCAAACCGGTGGCGAGAATCACCGGCTACACCGCCTCCGGAACCGAGCCGGAGCTGCTCTTCTACGCCCCCATCTATGCCGTCAGAAGACTCTGTGAAAAGCTGGGAGTAGATATCAATTACTTCGATCTCTTCGAAGCCAACGAGGCCTTCGCGGCCCAGGCTCTGGCGGACGGTAAAGAACTTGGTTGGGACTGGAGCAAGGTCAATGTCCACGGCGGCGCTATCGCTCTGGGGCATCCCATCGGGGCCTCCGGAGCCAGAGTTCTGACAACTCTGCTTTACGCCTTGAAGGACAGAGGCGGTAAGACCGGTTTGGCAACCCTGTGTTTGGGCGGTGGAAATGCCGTCGCCCTCTCGGTGGAAATGCTGTAAAACCGTTGGAGGTTGCAGACTCCTGGTCTGTGACCGGCATTTGTAACAAAGCTTAACGTTTTGACTTCAGATACAAGCGAGGTGTTAAATTGGATATAAAGAAAGTCACTGTAGTTGGAGCCGGCACTATGGGCAACGGTATTGCCCACGTGTTCGTCCAGTCGGGATTTGACGTCACCCTGGTGGATGTCAAGCAGGAGTTCTTGAACCGGGCCATGACCGTCATTTCGAAAAACATGGACCGGCAGATCAAAAAGGAGTTGATCACCGAGAAGGACAAGGAGGCGGCGCTGTCCCGCATCAGGCCGACTTTAGAGCTTTCCGAGGCCAAGTCGTCACAGGTGGTGGTAGAGGCCATCATCGAAGAGATGAAGCTGAAAAAGGACCTCTTCGCGAAGCTGGACGGCCTCTGTGCCCCGGAGGCGATTCTGGCCAGCAACACCTCCTCCTTGCCGATAACCGAGGTTGCGGCCGTAACCGGGCGACCCGAGAAGGTGATCGGAATGCATTTTATGAACCCGGTGCCGATGATGAAATTGGTGGAGCTGATCCGAGGAGTGGCCACCTCTGATGAGACATTCGCTACCATCAGAGAGCTCTCGGAGAAGCTGGGCAAAACCCCGGTGGAGGTCAAGGACTACCCCGGCTTCATCTCCAATCGGATCCTTCTGCCGATGATCAACGAGGCCATCTTCGCCCTGATGGAGGGAGTGGCGGACAAGGAGGCGATAGATACCGTGATGAAGTTGGGAATGAACCACCCCATGGGGCCGCTCGCCCTGGCCGACTTCATCGGACTGGACGTCTGTCTGGCGATAATGGAAGTCCTCTATGAGGGTTATGCCGACCCCAAATACAGGCCCTGTCCGCTCTTGCGGAAGATGGTTCAGGCGAATTATCTGGGACGTAAGACCGGCAAAGGTTTTTACGACTACAGCAAATAAGGAGGGGATGGAATGGAATTCGAACTTTCCGAAGATCAGAAACTGATCAAAGATGCCGCCCGGCAGTTCACAGAAAAGCGGCTCATTCCCGGTCGCACCGAACGAGACGAGAAAGAGGAGCTGGAACCGGAGATCTACAAAGAACTGGGGGAGCTGGGCTATTTCGGGATGATAATTCCGGAAGAATACGGAGGCATGGGACTGGACGCTCTCACCTACATCACCGCCCTGGAGGAGATCGCCAGAGGCGACGCCGGTCTGACCATCTGCCTATCGGTCCACAATTCCTTGGCCAGCGAACCGATCCGCCTGTATGGAAAACAGAGCATAAGGGAGAAATACCTCCCGAAGATGGCCTCCGGGGAGTGGATCGGAGCTTATTGTTTGAGCGAGCCCGAAGCGGGCAGCGACGCCGCCAACCTCAAAGCTACCGCAATCAAGAAAGGCGACCACTATCTACTGAACGGAACCAAATCCTTTGTCACTTCCGGCGGGTTTGCGGGGATCTACGTAATTTTCTGCGCCACCGACAGAGACAAGGGCTCCCACGGAATCTCCGCCTTTGCAGTGGAACGGGACACCCCGGGCCTTATTCTCGGGGCAAAAGAAAAAAAGTTGGGGATCAACACCTCCGACACCCGCCAGATCATCTTGGAGGATTGCAAGGTGCCCGCGGAAAACCTCCTGGGGGAGGAAAACCACGGATTCGGCGTCGCTCTCTCGGTTCTGAATTACGGCAGAACTGGCGTCGGGGCGCAGGCGGTAGGGATCGCCCAAGCGGCTTTCGAGGAGGCGACGAGCTACTCTAAGGAGAGGAAACAGTTCGGGCAGCCGATCTGCAACTTCCAGGCGATTCAGTTCAAGCTGGCAGACATGGCGACAAGAATAAATGCCGCCCGACTGTTGGTCTATAGAGCCGCCTGGCTCATATCCAAGGGTGAGGAGTGCAGATTCGAGGCCGCCATGGCGAAGCTTTACGCCTCCGAGACCGCCAACTGGGTCGCCAACCAGGCGGTGCAGATCCTGGGCGGCTACGGGTATATGAAGGAGTATCCGGTGGAAAGGTTCTTCCGAGACGCCCGCGTGACCGAGATCTACGAGGGCACCTCCGAGGTCCAAAGGATGGTCATCTCCAGAAGCATTCTGAAGTAGGGGAGTAGCGATGTTTCTTAGTGAGAAACACGAAGAATACAGGCAGAAGATAAGGGAGTTCGCGCTAGCCGAGATAGAACCTCACGCTCACCAAATCGACCTGGAGCAGAAATTCCCAGAAGAGCACGTGAAAAAGCTCTGCGATATGGGGGTTTTAGGCCTCCAGGTTGACCCAGAATACGGTGGCACCTACATCGACACCTTGACCTACGCCATTGCAGTGGAAGAACTCTCCCGGGTATGCGGCTCTACCGGAATCACGGTTGCTGCTCACTGTTCATTGGGCACCTGGCCCATCTTCGCCTTCGGATCAGAAGAACAGAAGAAAGAATATCTCCCCCCGATCACCAGTGAACCGAACCTGGCCTCCTTCGGGCTGACGGAGCCGGAAGACGGTTCCGAT
>LIZU01000073.1 GCA_001302725.1 candidate division Zixibacteria bacterium DG_27 | reverse complement strand
CGCTCTCCTCCAAGCTTTGAACTGCAGAGCGAATTCTGCTTGCCTGCTTCAATTTCCCGGTCAGCTTCCACACCTCCGCTTTCAATTTGTTGTAGGTCTGGTCGGTCAGCAGGTCGGTGAGATATTTCGAGAAGGCTCCCACATTCTTGGAGATGGACATGGAGTTGTCGTTCAAAATCACGAGGAGATCTTTGCCAGAAGTTCCAGCATTGTTGAGACCCTCGAACGCCAGACCTCCGGTCAAAGCACCGTCCCCGATCACGGCGACGACGTCGTAATCCTCACCCTGCTGGTCGCGGGCGGACGCCAAACCCAAGGCCGCCGAGATGGAGGTGCTGGCGTGCCCGGCCCCAAAGGGGTCGTGGGGAGATTCCTGTCTCCTGGTAAAGCCAGAGATCCCCCGATGCAGGCGCAGGGTATCGAACTCAGAGCCGCGCCCAGTCAACAGCTTGTGAGTGTAACTCTGGTGGCTGACGTCGAAGACTATCTTATCCTTAGGCGAATCGTAAATTAGGTGAAGTGCCAGGGTCAACTCCACCGCTCCGAGATTGGAGGCCAGGTGACCCCCGTTTTTGGATACCACCGTGAGTATCCTCTCCCTCACCTCCGAGGCTAACTGCTTCAGTTGCGCGAGAGTTAGCTTCTTAATATCCTGGGGAGAGCTGACAGTTTCTAAGATAGTAGTCATTTTCTGGTTGGGTTTAACTTTCGGTCTCATCATCTTCGAAGAGCTTCAGGTGAAATTCTCCCTTCTCGCCTTTGACCAGTCTCTTGACTCTCTTTTCCGCCTCCTGAAGCTTATCGTGGCAGAAGCGGGAGAGCTTCAGTCCCTCCTCGAAAAGCTTCAATGACTCCTCCAATAATAAGTCTTGGGATTGCAGTTTGTCAACAATTTCCTCCAGACGGGACAGGGCTTCCTCGAATCTTTGCGTCTTGGCCATGGGGTCAAATCCACATTTCCGATTTCGGCTCGCGCAGCATCAGCTCCTCGGCTGCCAGTCTTGGGTTTTTTCCTTCGAAGAGCATCAGGTATACCTGCTCTGTTATCGGCATCTCCACGCGGTGCTTTCGCGCCAGGGCATAGGCGGACTGGGTGGTTTTCACCCCCTCGGCGACCATGGTCATCTCGGAGAGGACCCTATCTAAGGATTTCCCGCGCCCGATCTCTTCTCCCAGGTGGCGGTTGCGGGAGTATCTGCTCATTGCGGTCGTGACTAAATCCCCCATCCCCGCCAGGCCGGAAAAGGTCCTGTAGTCGGCTCCGAGTTTGACCCCCAGGCGGGCAATTTCTGCCAGGCCCCGGGCCAGAATAGCACCCTTGGTGTTGTCCCCGAATCCAAGACCATCGCAGACTCCGGCCGCGATGGCGATCACATTCTTCAGCGAGCCGGCCAACTCCACCCCGACAACATCGTCGTGGGTGTAAACCCGGAAGTAGTCGTTCATGAAAATCCTCTGAACCTCTTCGGCAACCTCCTCGTTATCGGAGGCTACCGTGATCGTTGTCGGCAGTCGACGAGCAACCTCCTCGGCATGGCTGGGACCGGAGAGGACCGCTAGTTTGCGATGGTATTCCTTGGGGAGTTCCTCTGCCATGACCTCCGACATCCTCTTGAGGCTTTTCACCTCCAATCCTTTGGAGAGGCTTAAGATGATTGGCTCTCCATCCAAAAGACCGGCGATCTTCCTGGAGACTTCTCTCATAGTGTGGGAGGGCAATGGCAGTGCCAGTAAGTCTTTCCCCTGCAGAACTGCGTTCAGGTCGCTGGTGATTTTCACCTCCGCGGGGATTTTCACTCCCGGCAGCTTAGTCGGGTGCTCGCGAAGGGAGTTGAGCTTCCGGGCTTCTTTTTCGTCGAACTCCCACAGAACCACCTCATGCCCGTTGGATGTAAGCAAAACCGAGGTGGCGACCCCCCAGCTCCCCGCTCCCAATACCGCGATCCTGGCCATAATCGACTAATTTAATGACGTGGGCTCAAAAAACAAGTCTCAAACCAACAATTCATATACGAAGTTCGCCTCTTCCATCTTTACCTCATCTCCTCCACCAGCATCAAATTCGTCTGTCCGGCTTCGCTGTGGGGGGAGCCTGCCAGAAAAACAACTCGGTCCCCCTCTTCTACCAGACCGTTTTCTCTGAGGATGCTCTTCGTCTCCTCAAGCAGCCGGTCGAACGACAGGCCTTTTCTTATCTTCAGGGGGATTACTCCGAAGGACAAGGAAAGTTCCCTTTGAATCAGCTCGTTGGAACTCAAAGCCACAATCGGGGCGTGAGGACGAAAACGGCTCACCAGCCTGGCAGTCCTGCCGGTTCTGGTGGGAGCGGCAATTACTTTCGCTCCCAGATTGGAAGCCATCACGCAGGCGAAAAGGCTTAAGTTGTCAGCGATCTGGTGGTGCAGCGATCTGGCTTCTTCGCTCGGAATCTGATGTTGCCTTGGTTTTCGCTCGGTGGCGCCTGCGACTTCATTTAAGACTCTCACTGCCTCTACCGGATAGCTCCCGCAGGCGGTCTCGGCTGAGAGCATCAACGCATCGCTCCCCTCTAAGATGGCATTGGCGATGTCGGTCACCTCTGCTCTGGTGGGACGAGGATGTTCGACCATCGACTCCAACATCTGGGTGGCGGTAATAACTGGTTTCCCCACTCGGTTACATCTGTCGATGATCAGTTTTTGGGCGGCGGGGACTTCGGCTAAGGGGATCTCGATCCCCAGATCCCCACGGGCCACCATCGCTCCATCTGAAACCTCGATGATCTGATCCAGATTGTCCAGGGCTTCATGCTTTTCGATCTTGGCGATGATAAAAACCTCTCTGCCCTGAGTGTCTGTGAGTCTTCTCACCCTTTTCACGTCGGCTGCCTCCCGGACGAACGAGAGCGCGACGAAATCGAATCCCGCTTTCAGCCCCAAAAGCAGATACTGCCTATCCAGCGGGGTGAAGGCGTCCACATTCAACCGCACCCCGGGAACGTTCACCCCCTGATGCTCCTTTAAGATCCCTCCGGCTACCACCTGGCAGTGCACTTCGGTGGGAGTGGTCTTCTCCACCTTCAGCTCCAGGTTGCCGTCGCTCAAAAAGATTCCGGTGCCTTTCTTGACGTCGTTGGGCAAACCCTTGTAGTTCACTTGAACTCTACTGTTATCCCCCATCGCCCTTCTGGTTGAGAGAGAGAATTTTTTGCCGGCAGTCAGCTCCACCTCCCGGTTTGGAAGCCTGCCGGTGCGGATTTTCGGCCCCGGCAGGTCCTGAAGTATGCCGATAATTCGACCCAGCCTCCTGGCGCTCTTTCTTATCTCTCTGAAGTCTCGCAGGTGCTCTTTCGGGGTCCCGTGGGAGAAGTTCAAACGCGCCACGTCCATGCCGGCTTGAATCAATCTCTGCATTATCTCAGAAGGACGGCTGGAAGGTCCGATGGTACAGACGATCTTGGTGCGATTCCAGTTGTCAGGTGATGACATACACTCTCCTTAGACGTTACCCCTTTCCTCCCAACTTCCCCTCAGTTCCTTCTAGGAGCCTTCTGATATTGGAGCGATGGGTGAGCAGTATCAGGAGACAGAGGACTATTGTCAGGTAAACGAACTCCGTTGGCACCTTCAGTCCGAAGCCGAATTTCTCGACTAAAATCGCCGCCGCCATAAATATAACCGCTAACATCGAGCCTAAGGAGATATAACGGGTGAGGGCCACCACAACAACGAAGAGGAGGCAGGCGCCGGCGGCCTCAAGCGGGAGCAAGGAGAAAAGCACCCCGGCGCCGGTGCCAACACCTTTACCACCTTTGAATCCTATCCAGACCGGGAAAACGTGTCCTAGTATCGCCACCGCCCCTCCCAGGATTTTCGTCGTGGTCAAGGAAAGAGGGGAGGCGTGGGAGAAAATCACTGCAATAACCAACACCGCCAAGACCCCCTTTCCGGCGTCCAGCAGAAGACAGACGACGGCCGGAACAGCGCCCAGAACTCTGAAGGTATTAGCGGCCCCAACGTTGCCGCTCCCGAAGTTGCGAACGTCAACCCCTTTCAAGATTCTTCCCATCAACAGGGCCGTGGGGATGGAACCGACAAGGTAAGAAAGTGTAATTATGGGGACAAGCGACAGCACCCCTTGAATGTAAGTTTCGCCAGGGTGTTGGTCAAGTGATTATCCTCACAAAGCCAAACCAGACGCCGTTGAAAGAGTCGTGAAATCAGGAATGCGGAAAGGATGTCCTATCCACCCCCAGGGCAGAAGCTGCCAGAATGAAGCGAGCGAATCGTTGTCGGCCCCTGCAGATCGGAAGAGCACAAAAGATGGCGTCGTTTAACTAATCTCCCAAGAACAGGTCTAAAAAAGACTTGATTCGAGGTGGTCTGGACATATATTAGATAGTTTGAATTGTTATCCGGGAAGGAGTATCCCATGCGAAATCTCTTCTTAGTTTTTGTTCTACTCTTGGCAGTCTTTTGTGCTTTCCTCTCTTGCGCCAAAAGAGAGATGGCCTTGGCCACCGTCGGGGAGGAGGTTATCACCGCCTCGGAGCTGGAGATAAAGATGAAGCAACAGCCCACCAGATTCTCGAGCTTCGCCGACGAGCTGGAGCGTAAAAGGAGGCTGCTGGAGGGCATGGCGGAGCAGAAGCTCTTGCTCAAAGGCGCCTACGAGCGGGGCTTCGACGCCGATGAGGAGATCCTCTCGAAGTTGGAAGAGCAGAAGCCCAATATCCTCTTGCAGCTTCTGTACGAGAAAGAGGTCACCTCCAAATCCCAGGTGAATGAAGCCGAACTGAAGGATTTCTACAAAAAGCAGGGAGAGGAGATCAAGATCCGACACATCCTGGTGAAATCTGAGACGGTTGTGGACAGCCTCCACCAGAGGCTCATGGAGGGGGAGGATTTCGCGGTGTTGGCGGAGGCCCGTTCTCTGGATCCCACCAGCGCCATGGGGGGGGAGCTGGGCTATTTCCGCTGGGGAAGTATGATTCCGGGCTTCCAGGAGGCCGCCTTCAAACTAAAGATAGGGCAGATCTCCAAACCGATCAAGACTCAATACGGTTGGCACCTGATCAAGCTGGATGACCGTCGTCCGGTTGAACAGGAGCCTTATGAGCAAGTCAAGGGCAGTCTGAAGCAAAAGCTGGAGTCACTGAAACAGGGAGAGCTCTCCGCCAGTTTCTTAGAGCGGCTTAAGGAGAACGCCAACTTCACCCCGCAGCCGGTTCTGCAGAAGGATTTCTGGGAGAAGTACCAATCTGCCCCGGAGTCTCTGCAGGTGAGAGAGAGGAGCGAAAGGATCTTCACCGACCAGGAACTCGAAACTCCGGTTCTCTCATACTCGTTAGGGGAGTGGACCTTGAAAGATTTCCTGGGATTCTTGGATCGGCTGGCCCCCATGGATTATCCCGACTGGGACGACACTGGAATCCTCCAGGATGTCCTGGAGAAGTATCTGCGGCGAGACCTCCTTTTGGCACAGGCTGAAGGGCAACGGATCGAGACGAGCGAAGAGTTCCAGATGAGGCTGCGAGGTCTCAAAGAGGACCTCATGGCTCAGAGATTCAGAACCGAGGTGCTGGAGAAGGACATAACCGTCTCGGAGGAGGAATTCAAGGAGTATTATCAGGAGAACAAGGGTAGGTTCCGGATGCCGGCAGAATATCACCTCCGGGAGATCAGCGTCGAAACCGAGGCGGAGGCCAAAGACCTCATCCAACGGCTGCAGTGGGGTGAGGATTTCGCCAGGTTGGCCCGGGAGAACACCTTGAGGACTCACCTGAAAGAGAAGGGGGGGGATATGGGGTACCTGAAAAGCTATCAGTATCCGGGACTTTATCAGGCGGCCTCAAACATGAAGGTCGGTGACACCAGCCAGCCGATTCTGGTGGGTGGGAACTGGTCGGTGATCAAGCTGGAGGGGGTCAAGAAAGAGGGGACAAAACCATACGAGGAGGCGAAAGCTGAAATCCAGAGGGTTTTAGTCAGCAAGAAGAAACGGGAAGCCTACGATAGCTACATTAATCCCCTGAGGGAACAGTTCCCGATAACCATCGACCAGGAGGCTTTGGAGAAAACCATTGACAGAAAGAAATACGCCGAGATTTCAATCGAACAGGGTTAAGTGAGGAAATAGAGATGCAGTTTAAGCCTTCACTCTTACTCCAAGCTGCGATTCTGCTGGCCACCCTTTCTTTTCTGGGTTGTGAAGGGGAAGTGGATCCTTACAGCGAGGGCAGGGTCATCGCCGAGGTCAACGGCGAAAAGCTCACCTTAGAGGAGATCGAAGACCAGATTCCCACAGAATACCGGGATTACGTCTCCGACTACGAGAAAAAGGAGTACGCCGAGGAGTGGATCAAAAATGAGCTTCTATATCAGGAAGCAGTGGCGTCGAAGTTCGACTCCGACCCCAAGATACAGGCTCGGCTGAGGCAGATCACCAAGCAGCTGGTGGCCTCGGCCTTTGTGGAGGAAGAACTCAAGGCCAGATCCCGGGTCGATACCTCCGAGGTGCGGGAGTTTTACGAGAACAAC
>LIZU01000072.1 GCA_001302725.1 candidate division Zixibacteria bacterium DG_27 | reverse complement strand
AGCCGGTTCACCAGGGCAGCAAAATCGAGCCCGGCCTTCTCAGCGGCCAGCGGATAGGAACCGTGCTGGCCCAAACTGGGGAGGCTGTTCACCTCCAGGATGTACAGATTATCGTTCCTATCCAAGCGCATGTCGACGCGCGCGCAGTCGTAGCAACCGAGAGCATTGAACGCCCGACGCGTCAGATCTTGAGCCTTTTCAATCACCTTCCCGTCAAGAGGCGCTGGGCATCGGAATTCTATCTCCCTGCCGGACATCCCAGTCTTGTCTTCATACGTGTAGACGGGGGGACCTTCGCAACTGAAGACCACCTCCACTGGTGGCAATGTCTCCGGCGGGCTATTCCCCAGAAGCCCTATGTTGATTTCACGTCCCTCTATGAACTGTTCAGCCAGAACCGGTTGCTGGTAGGTTCTGAAGATGAGCTCTGCGGCCTCTCTGAGTTCCTCCTCGCCATTGACGATCCTGAGCCCGAAGGAGACCGCTTCGTTCTTGGGCTTAACGATTAGGGGATATTCGAGTTCAGGGGCTTCAAACCCGGGTGCGTCTAGGACCGCGAAATCGGGCGTGGGCAAGCCGTTCTGCTTGAAGATCATCTTGGCGACCACCTTGTCCAGCGCCAGGGAGTGCGCCAAAGGCCCGGAACCGACATAGGGAATCCCCACCATCTCCAAGATCCCGGGCACGTGAGTGTAACGGGCCTGTCCCTGAATCCCGTATGATAGGTTGAAGACCATTCCCGGCCGCTCACCGCTCAAGACCCGCGGCATGAACTCCTCCAGGTGGTCGATGAGATCCTTGTCCCCTTCTAAGGCTCGCACTTGGTGTCCGCCATTCTTCAGCCCGTCAGCGATCCTCTTAATGGTCGCCAGGCCAATCCTCTCGCGGTTAGGAACCCCAAAGAGGTTGATAACGTTTCTGCTATCGCGATTGTAGACTATTGCCACCTTCATCTTTCCATCTCACAGGCACCACCACAGCACTCGCTGGCTATTCAGGCGAAAGACAACGAAAGCCTCGGGTGCGACGCCGGAAACGCTAACTTCAAGAGGCGTACCTGTTCTTCTCCAAGTGTACGTTCTCCTCCCCCAGCATCAATCTTGCCTGCTCAATCCACTCTCCGGTGGCATCGACCTTTTTATCCTTAAGATCGACCAGAACCTCCCCTTCATCAGTCCTCAGGTGCAAGAGCACCGGGCTTTCGCCCGGCTTGGAGAGTATGTGCTGCAGCAGGTCCTTGCCTTCGGCGGAGTCCCAATCGGACACCGGCAAGTACAGATTCACGGTAGTCCCGAACTCCTTGGCGGCGGCAGAGAGCAGGGTCAAATCGGAGGCGATGATTTTGGCCTTTTCTCCCTCCCTGGTGGAGGTGCGACCTTTCACGACGATCATGGCATCCGACTGCAGGATCGGCTCTCGCTTCCCGAAGAGATCGGAAAAGACGATCACCTCCACGCTGCCGGTGAAATCCTCGATGTTGACGAAAGCCATTCGCCCCCCCTTCTTATCGATACTGACCTTCACGCTGGTAACAATTCCCCCCACACTCACCACCTTATCATCAGCCACCTCCGAAAGAGCGTCGGTAGAGTGAGTGGCGAAGACCTTCAGCTCCTCCTCATACTTGTGCAGTGGATGTCCGGAGATATAGAATCCCAAAATCTCCTTCTCCTTGGATAAGATTCTGGCTCTATCCCAGGGAGGCACCTGCGGTAGGCCGGGAGCTAAGAGGGAGGAGGTGGCACCGGAGGGATCGCCTCCGAAAAGGGAGGTCTGACCACGTTTCTTCTCATCCTGAAGTGCCTGACCATAGGAGACTGCGGAATCGACCGCCGCCACCAGTTGCGCCCGATGCCCTTGAGCAGAATCGAAGGCTCCGGCGGTGACCAGGCTTTCGAGGGCACGCTTGTTGATGTGCTGTAAGTCCACCCGCTCGCAGAAATCGTAGATACTTCTGAAGGGGCCCCCGGTCTCCCGAGCCTGGATGCCAGCATCAATTGCCCCCGAGCCAACGTTCTTCACCGCTAAAAGCCCGAAGCGAATGGAATTCCCGATGGGACTAAAGGTCGCCAGGCTTTCGTTGATGTCTGGTGGCAAAACCTCGATCCCCATGCGACGGCACTCCTCCATCAGGATAAAAATGCGGTCGGAGTTCCCCATCTCCGAGGTCATGGCCGCGGCCATAAACTCCACCGGGTAATGGGTTTTCAGATAAGCGGTCTGGTAGGCGATGTGGGCGTACCCTACGGAGTGAGATTTCACGAAACCGTAGCGTCCGAAGGTCTCGACGTGGCTGAAGATCTTCTCGGCGGCTCTTATGGGAACATCCTTCTTGTGGGCGCGGTCGACAAACTCCCTCCGCTGTTGTGCCATTATCTCCGCGATTTTCTTCCCCATGGCCTTGCGCAACAGGTCACCTTCCGCCAGGGTGTAACCGGCCAGCTGGTGCGCGATCTGCAAGACCTGCTCCTGATAAACGATAACACCGTAGGTGTCTTTCAAGATCGCCTCCAAGAGGCGATGCTCGTATTTTATCTTCTTGCGTCCCTGCTTGCGGTCGATGTATTCGGAGACCATGCCGGCATCTAAGGGCCCGGGGCGATAGAGAGCATTCATGGCGGTCAAATCCTCTAAGTTTTCGGGCTTCAGCTTCCGCAGATAGTCGCGCATCCCCCGACTTTCGAACTGGAAGATGCCGACCGTTTCACCTCGGGCGAAAAGCTCATAGACTTCGCGGTCGTCCAGAGCGATATCATTGATGTCGATCTTGATACCTCTGGTCTTCTCCAGCAGCTTCACGGTCTCGTCCAGAACCGTGAGAGTCCTCAGGCCCAGAAAGTCCATCTTGATCAAACCGATGGCCTCGATGCCGTGCATATCATACTGGGTGGTGATCTCATCCTTGCTGGATTTAAACAGCGGCACGAAGTCGGTCAATTTCGAGGGGGCGATTACCACCCCGGCAGCATGGGTGGAGGCATGTCTCGACAGACCTTCCAGGGTCTTGGAGAGGTCCACCAGTTTCCCCACCCGAGGATCTTCCTGGTAGAGCTTCTTCAGGGCAGCGTTAGTGTTGACGGCTTTGGCCAGATTGATGTCTGGGTCGAACGGTATCATCTTGGCGATGCGGTCGACCTCGGAGTAAGGCATCGAAAGCACCCTGCCAACATCCCTGATCACCGCTCGAGCCGCCATGGTCCCGAAGGTGATGATTTGACACACGCTTTCTTGACCATACTTGTTCGTGACGTAATCGATCACCTTGTCTCTTCCCTTGTCGGAGAAATCGATGTCGATATCGGGCATGCTCAGGCGCTCCGGATTGAGAAAGCGCTCGAAGATGAGCCCGTATTGTAAGGGGTCGATGTTGGTTATTCCCAGACAGTAGGAGACCAGGCTGCCTCCGACAGAGCCTCTACCGGGACCGACCGGGATGCCGCTCTCCCTGGCGTAGTCGATGAAATCCTTGACAATGAGAAAATATCCGGCATAACCCATCTGGATGATTACGTTAAGCTCGTAGCTCAACCTCTCTTTAAGCTCTCTGCTGACCTTTGAGTAGCACCTTTCCAGCCCTTTGTGAGCCAGATCCTCCAGGTAAGCCTCGGGAGTGTCAAATCCCGCCGGGAGGGGATAGCGGGGAACGTGGGTCTTTCCGAACTCCAGCTCCAGGCTGCACTTGTCGGCGATCCCGACGGAGTTCTCTATCGCCTCCGGGTAATCCTTGAAAACCTCCTTCATCTCCTTCGGTGATTTAAAGTAGATCTGGTCGGTGGGATACTTGAGGCGATCTGTGTCGGAGATGTTCTTTCCGGTCTGGATGCAGAGCAGGGCGTCGTGAGCCGCATAATCTTCCCTGTAAAGGTAATGACAATCGTTTGTGGCTACAATCGGCAGGTCAACTTCTTCTGCCAATTTCACCAGCTGGGGCAAGACCTTAAGCTGAGCCTCGATGCCATGATTCTGGATTTCGATGAAGAAGTTGCCCTCCCCGAAGATCTCAGAGTATTCGAGCGCCGCCTTCTTTGCCCCCTCCTTGTCCTCACGGAGTAGCCGATGAGGAACCTCCCCCTTCAGACAACTGGAAAGGGCGATTAAGCCTTCGGAGTGCTTTCTCAGGAGCCCTTTGTCAATGCGGGGCCGGTGATAGAAACCCTCCAGGTAGCCGGCGGTCGAAAGTTGAATCAGATTCTGATAGCCCTGGCGATTTTTGACCAAGAGAATCAGGTGATAGCCGGAATCGGGCAGGCCCTTGATCGGCTCTTTCTTCAGACAAGAGGTGGGGGCGACATAAGCCTCGGTCCCGATAATAGGCTTGACCCCCTGAGATTTCGCCTTCTGGTAGAATTCTATAGCGCCGAACATATTCCCGTGATCGGTGATTGCTAAAGCTGGCATCTTCATATCCTTAGTCAGCTCCAGCAGCAAGTCGATTCGGCACGCGCCATCAAGGAGACTGTATTGAGTGTGATTATGGAGGTGGACGAAATCGGCGAAGCTCATCTTTCTCAGTAACCTAATCTATGAGGAAAGCTCATGCTATAGACCCTCTCTAATTTAACCTTCTGGTGGGCATTTTCAACAGCATTTTGAGGAAAGCAATCATTGCCTATTTGTGGTGTCAGGAGTTTGCTCCTGACACCCCTCGTCGAGAGGCAACTCACCACGGCACCATGGTAACCTCTTGTTTACATGCGGATTGTGGGAAAGTAATCCCCGGTGGCAGAGGCCACCGGGCTACCCGTAGTTGAATCACAGTTCGTGGAAGTGAATGACAGTTGTTAACACCTACAATCCTTCGCGAGCCCTCGGGAGCAAAAAGTCTGGAAATCCAACCGGCTCTATTCTGGAGTCAGTTCTTCTCTCCGGACCTCAGAAATGCGACCAGTCTCCTCCTGCAATCAGGACAGAGAAGGAATTCGAACTTCTGATAGACCTCCTCTTCCAGCTCCTTCTCTGATTTCCCCTTTGAGGCTTCGACGGTATCCTTGATCTCTTGGGCGTAGTCCTTCTTCTCGTCGTAGGGTAGAGACAAATAGCCATCGAAATCGGAGATAAGCTCGGCTTTGAGATGATATTTCAATCCCCCTTTCTTGAACCTTTTTCCGCAGAGATGACAACGTCGCTTTTTCATCGAGAGGAATTATCAGTAGCGATGATACGCCCGTTTGCGGCGCAGTCTCCTCTCCCAGAGGGGGAAGAGCAGAAGCCCCGCGATGAATCCGCCAATATGAGCGAAGAAGGCAATCCCCCCCATACCCCGCATGGCCAAGCTTGGCAGCCCGTAAAGCAGCTGTAAGATGAACCAGAATCCCAAAAAGAAGATCGCCGGAACCCTCACCACCCGAATGAAAAAACCAAACCAGATGAGAGTCAATATCCGAGCGTTGGGAAACCTGATGAGGTAAGCTCCTAAAACTCCGGCGATGGCTCCGGAGGCCCCCACCATCGGAATCGGGGAGTGAGGTGTAACCATTATGTGCGCCAGGGAAGCTATCACCCCGCAGATTAGATAGAAAATCAGGAAGCGGAGGTGTCCCAGCTGGTCCTCGATGTTCTTGCCGAAAATCCAGAGAAATAGCATATTCCCGATTAGATGAAACCAGCCCCCATGCAGGAACATCGCCGTTAGAATCGTCAGGGGCGCGGGGAAATCGGTCATCTGAAAGGAGGTCACCTTTTCGGGAACGGCTCCGTAGGTGAAAACAAATCCGGTAGCAGCCTCCCCCAGCGTTTGCTGATAGAAGAATATCAGACTGTTCAATACGATTATGCCAACGGTGAAGAGGGGAAAAGTTGAGGTGGGATTGTCATCTTTGAGGGGAATCATCTACAATAATTGACAGTTTCGAGTGCAAAAATCCAGTGATCAATGATGGTCGGTAACGCTCATTTTGACTCTACAATTGTGAAGACCGACCTGCGAATAGTCTTGTTTCCACAGGCATCCGTCGCCGAGACCACCAAGGTGTGTTTCCCGTATTTCAATGGGCGAGGCACCCGATAGGACAGCTCCTCGGTCTCGTAATCGTATTCCGCCGGAACCCAAGCCCCGTCGATGGTCACTTCGATATCGTCCTCTCTCACAATTCCGCTCAAATCATCCCTGAGCTGCGCGAAGATTCTAGGCGTTCTATGCGTGAGTTTACTCCCGGAGCTAGGATAAAGGCGTGATATTCGCGGCGGCTCCGAATCCTCCAGGAGGACGAAAGTCGCAAAGTAATCGATCTTTGCCGAGATGGTGCTGGAGTCATCATCGAACTGATTCCCCAAAAACTCGAAGGTGCTGTCCGCCTCCAGCTCGTAGATGCCGACTCTGAAGCGCTCCCCCTGGTGGCGGGCCAAATCAAATGAGAGGGTGGCTTTTTCTATAAAGGGGACAGTCTGCGGGAAGAACTCATAAGCCGGTGAAACCAGCTCACCCGAAGGTGGAGCTTTGACGTCCTCAATTCTGCACTCCGGACTGATCCCGAAAGGGACAGAACCGGGCTCGAGTTCGACCGAGACCATTCCATCGTCTCGCTGATAAATCC
>LIZU01000071.1 GCA_001302725.1 candidate division Zixibacteria bacterium DG_27 | reverse complement strand
CCCATAGAGGAGATCGCCAAGAGGGCGGTGGAGCTGGCGAAGGAGGCTGGTTAGTGTTACGGCGTCACGGACGAAGGCGTCCGTGACCAAGAGCAGAGCAGCGACAATTACCTCATGCGTCAAATCAGGAGGGTCAAATGAAATTGCTCAAATTTAGAGAGACCTCTTTGACCTTGGCGTTATGCCTAGTTATGGTCACCGCCGCTGCCTTTGGATTCGCGAAGAAAAAACCGCCGGTGGTGGTGGAGTTCACCACCATCGAAGCCGGCGCCCTCTCGGGCGTCACCGAGCCGATGGATTTGGTGGTCAAAGGGGAGTCGGAATGGGAGTATCTCTGGGATCTGACCCATCGAAACCTGGTGCCGAAGCCGGGTTTGCCAAAGATCGATTTCGAAAAGGAGATGGTTCTGGCGACTCTCATGGGAGAGAGAAACTCCTCCGGCTACAAAATCGAGATCTGCGAGGTTGCTTTCGAGGAAGGGCTTATTACAGTCCGGGTCAAAAATCATGAAACTCCGGGCAACCTGACGATAATGACTCAACCGTATCATATCGTCAAGATACCGAAGTATCCCTATAAGATCGAGTTTGACCACGAAAAGGTGAGGTGATCTTCAAAGAGAATCTATGGCCATCTTAGTCGACAAAAATAGCAAAATCATCGTTCAGGGGATAACCGGCGGTGCCGGCAGCTTCCACACCAAAAGGATGCTTGAATACGGGACCAAAATCGTCGCTGGAACTTCACCCGGCAAGGGCGGACAGAAGGTCGAGAACGTTCCAGTCTACGACACCGTCAACGAATGCGTAGAAAACCACGACGCCGATGTCTCCGTGATTTTTCTCCCGGCCCGATTTGTTATGGACGCCGCCATCGAGGCCATCCACGCCGGAATTAAACTGGTGGTGGTCATCCCGGAACATATCCCCATCCACGACATGATGGTGGTGAGAAAGGAGGCTCAAAAGTACGGAGCCCGGGTACTAGGAGGCAACACCGCCGGAATAATCTCCCCCGGGGAAGCGAATTTGGGGATTATGCCTGATATCGCCTTCTCCCCGGGGAGGGTTGGCACCGTTTCCAGAAGCGGCTCACTCACCTACTATGTTGCCGACACCTTAACCCGCACCGGTTACGGAGAGACCACCTGTGTCGGTCTGGGAGGCGACCCGGTCTTGGGTTCCACCTTCAACGAGATATTGGAGCTTTTCGAGCAGGACGAAAAGACCAAAGCGGTGGTTTTAGTCGGCGAAATCGGAGGCGTTTACGAGGAGTTGGCGGGTGAGACCATCTCAAAGATGAAAAAGCCGGTGATAGCGATGGTGGGGGGGCTGACCGCCCCTCCCGGGAAGCGGATGGGACACGCCGGCGCCATCGTGGAGGGGGAGCTGGGTACCGCCCAAAGCAAGGTCAAGTCCTTAGAGGAGTCCGGAGCTCACATCGCCAAGATGTTCTGGGATATTCCCAGGATCTTAGAGGGGCAGGGAGTATGAGTTTCCTTTTCGAAACTTGAGCCGGTGAAGTAACGGTTTTGATTTGGTTAGACAGGTGAGACTAAAGTTGGAGGAGGCGGAGTCAAAAGCCGAGATCGGTCCGAAGGTGATGGTCTTGGTCTACCGCGAGCAGGTGGTGGAATCGATTCACCGCGGCTGTGCCGTCGTGGTTGACTCCGGAGGGAAGATACATCATCAAATAGGAGATGTGGATTTCTTCACCTTCTTACGGTCTACGGCCAAACCTTTTCAGGTTGTTCCTGTAGTTGAATCGGGAGCTGCCAGGAAGTTCGGCTTCACCAACAAGGAGATCGCCATAATGGCGGGCTCTCATTCCGGCGAGGAGCAGCATGTCCAGACCGTGGCGGAGATTTTGGACAAAATCGGACTGTCAGAGTCGGACCTACAATGCGGAACCCATACTCCCCACTATTACGCCGCCAAAGGACTCAGCCCGCTAGCCGGAGAGGTCTTCAGACCGCTGCAACACAACTGCTCTGGAAAGCATGCCGCGATGTTGGCGCTCTCAATGTTCAAAAGCTGGGAGATCGAGAACTACCTGGACTGGAACCATCCCACCCAGAAGACGATTCTGAAGGCGATCGCGGAAGTTTGTCATTTCCCCGCTGAGAAAATCGGCCGTGGGATCGATGGCTGCAACGCTCCGGTGTACGCCCTGCCCTTGAAGAATATCGCCCGGGGTTTTGCCACTCTCTTGTCTCCGAGCTCCGTCCCCAAAGAGACTGCCAAGGCTTATTCCACCATCAGCCGGGCTATGTTGGAATATCCGGAGATGGTATCGGGCGAGGAGAGATTCGATTACGAGCTGATGAAGATGGTCCCGGGGAAACTGATCTCCAAGGCAGGGGCGGAAGGATTGCAGTGTGTCGGTCTGGTCGATAGCCGTTTGGGCGCGGCCCTGAAGATCGAAGATGGGGCCACCAGAGCGGTCCGCCCGGCGATGCTGGAGCTTTTGAGACAGATGGAGGTCCTGGGAGAAGAAGAGCTGCAGAAACTGGAGCGGTTCTATTCCCCCAAGATCGAAAACTGGAGTGGTCGCCAAATCGGGCATATCAAACCGAAGTTCGCCTTGGAGTAACCTTTCAGAGAGGTCGGTGGCAATGGAGCTAGCAAAACAGCTTCCAGAGATCGAGAAGATAAAAGACCAGGATTTAAAGGGAAAAGTCATCGCCACCTGGGAGGAGGCCATCAAATTGGGCGGTTGGTCCCAGGAGGATTTGAAGGAGGTCCCCTTCACCCTCCTCATTCCCGATTGTCCTGTGAGCCTAATTGAGCATACCCGGGCAGTTACCAACACCGCCTTGATGATGGCCGTTACCATGAAGGATTTCTACGGAGAGAGGGTAAAAATCGATTTCGACATTCTCGTCGCCGGTGGTTTACTTCACGACGTCGGCAAGTTGCTGGAGTATTCCAGATCCGGTGGGAAGATTTCCAAAAGCAAAAGTGGCAGGTTGCTGAGACACCCCTTCTCCGGGGCCAATCTGGCTTACAAGAATGGACTTCCTGATGAGGTCGTGCATATCATTGCTACCCATGCCCACGAGGGGGACGGTGGCTATCGCAGCGTCGAGGCCATACTCATCAATCATGCTGACTTCGCCAACTTCGAATCGTTGGGGGGCAAGGTTTAATTCTAGCAGTTGAGACTTCGAGAGGATAACTCGCATTTGTCGATCCACATGAATAGCCTTTTGTCATTTTGGAAACCTGAGGGTCTGCGCTACAGTGAATGATGTAGCGGAAGACTTCAGTCTTCCATCTTGGAGAAATCAGGTGAAAACCATCCCCGAACCTTACAGAATAAAGACCATCGAGCCGATCAAGCTTCTCTCACGGGGACAGAGAGAAAAGAAGATCCGCGAGGCGAAGTTCAACCTCTTCAGGCTGAGATCCGAGGATGTCTACATCGATCTTTTGACCGACTCCGGCACTTCGGCTCTGTCAGATAATCAATGGGCGGGTCTACTTCAGGGGGACGAAGCCTATGCCGGCTCCAGGAATTACTACCACTTCGTCGACACCATAAAGGAGATAACCGGTTTCAAGCACGTCATCCCGGTTCATCAGGGGAGAGCCGCCGAGAATCTGCTGTTCACCACTCTCTTGAAGAAAGGGGATATCGTCCCTTCGAACACTCACTTCGACACTACCCGCGCTAACATCGAACGTCAGGGAGCCATCGCATTAGATTTTATCACCGAGGCGGGGAAGAGTTTCGACAGCGATTATCCCTTCAAAGGGAACATGGACTTAGAGGAGCTCAGGAGGCTCGTCAAGAAATACGGCAAGAAGAGAATCCCTGCCGGGACAATGACGGTAACCAACAACAGCGGAGGCGGACAACCCGCCTCTATGGAAAACATAAAATCGGCGAGCAGAATCCTTCATCGTCACGGCATAAAGCTCCTCTTCGATGCCTGTCGTTATGCGGAGAACGCATATTTCATAAAGAAGCGGGAATCGGGTTACGCTCGCCGTTCGGTCAAATCGATTGCCCGGGAGATGTTTTCCTACGCCGATGGTTGCACCGTGTCGGCGAAAAAGGACGGACTCTCCAACATCGGCGGGTTTATAGCGCTAAACGATGACAAGTTAGCGACGGAGATCTCTGACCTGCTGATATTGCTGGAGGGCTTCCCCACATATGGAGGTCTTGCGGGCAGAGATTTAGAGGCCATAGCTCGCGGTCTTCGCGAGGGGCTGGAGGAGGACTACCTCGATTTCCGGGTGAATCAGGTAGCATACCTGGGGAGACTTTTGGAAAAGGTAGGTCTTGCCGTCATGAATCCGACCGGGGGACATGCTGCCTATGTAGAGGCGGGCAGTTACCTGCCTCACATTCCCCGAAAGCAGTTCCCGGCGCAGGCCCTGACTGTGGCCCTCTATCGGGAGGGGGGAATTCGCAGCTGCGAGTTCGGAGGCGCGGTGTACACACACGTTGACAGGCGGAGCGGAAAGGTCAAGTCAGCCCCGATGGACCTGGTCCGCCTGGCGATTCCCCGGAGGGTTTACACCCGCTCCCACCTCGATTACGTCGCCGAGGTTTTCAGGAAGGTAGAGAAGAAGAGGAACGAGGTTCGAGGCCTGCGCACGATTTACGAACCCCCGAAGTTGCGTATTTTCACCGTAGAGTTTGAGGAGATTTAGTAAATAGGAGTCGACATGCCCAAAGAGAAAAGACAGGTAACCCTACCACCGGAGGAGATGCCTAAAAGATGGTATAACATCCTTCCCGACCTTCCAGAGCAGTTGCCACCGCCTCAGGATCCCGAGACGGGAGAATCCCGCATTAAGGCTCTGCCAGAACTCTTGATTGGGGAATGTCTGAAGCAGGAGTTCTCCACCGAGAGATGGATCGACATTCCCGAAGACCTGATTGACCTTTACATGCAGGCGGGGAGACCGAGACCACTGTTTCGAGCTTTGAGCCTGGAGAAAAGACTCGGCACCCCGGCACGAATGTACTACAAGGGAGAATTCTTCAGCCCCACGGGGAGTCATAAAGTCAACACCGCCATTGCTCAGTCGTTTTACGCCAGGGAGGAGGGCTACGAGAGGGTGACCACCGAGACCGGCGCTGGCCAGTGGGGAACCGCTTTAGCGTATGGAGCCAGCCTGGCGGGACTGAAGTGCACCGTCTTCTGGGTGCGGGCGGTTTACAACTGGAAAGCCGACCGCCGTAGCCTCATGGAGATGTACGGTGCCGAGGTCAACGCCTCCCCGAGCGATAAAACTGATGTAGGTCGTTCCCTTTTCGAGAAAAACCCCAACCACAACGGCTCCCTGGGGATCGCAATCTCGGAGGGGCTGGAGGATGCCAAGAAGGACAAGAGGGCGATTTATTGCTTAGGTTCGGTTCTCAACCACGTCCTGATGCATCAGACCATCATCGGTCTGGAGACCAAGAAGCAGTTCGAGATCTTCGGCGATTATCCCGATCTGGTCATCTCCTGTCTGGGGGGAGGCAGCAACTTCGGGGGCTTTGCCATTCCCTTTGTGCACGATGTGTTGAAAGAGGGGAAAAAGACGAAATTCATCGCGGCCCAGAGCCAGGTGTCGCCGAACCTGCAGGGAGAATACCGCTACGACTTTGCCGATTATGCGGAGCAAACCCCGCTTCTGAAAATGTATACCTTAGGACACAAAATCGAGATGGGGCCGATAAAGGGGGACGGCTTGAGGTATCACGGTTGCTCGCCGATTTTGAGCCTCTTGAGGAATAAGGGTTATCTCGACACCATCGCTTACCCTCAGGATGAGAAGAAGGTTTTCGATTTGGCGAAGATCTTCCTTCAGAGCGAGGGTTATCTGCCCGCCCCGGAGTCGGCTTACAGCATCGCCTGCGCCATCGAAGAGGCCTTGAAGTGCAAAAAGACCGGGGAAGAGAAGGTGATTGCCTTCAACGTCAGCGGGCACGGCTTTCTGGATATGCCGGGATACCGGGAGGTCCTGGGTTTGGCGTAACCAGAATCGGAAACAGGGGACAGGGGACAGGGAACAGGGAACAGGGAACAGGGAACAGGGAACAGGGAACAGGGAACAGGGAACAGGGAACAGGGAACAGGAGATAGGGAACTCTAAGCAGTTCCGTCAGGACCGAAATCCCCGCCCCGGGCGGGGACGTGTCCTGACAGTGAAAGCCGACTGTCGGGACTCACCCGCCGCGGCGGGTTTCGGCTCCGACAGAGCTCTAAAAGGGGAGCTGTCAAAGAAACCCCGGCAGAGGCCGGGGGCTGCCCACTTGTTTTGGGTCTGGTGGATTCCTTTAGACACCACAAGAGTTGTGAAAAGATCATTTTCACAGAACTATTAGAGCTTAACAAGAAACAGGACTCAAACCCTTGATCCCTGTTTCAACGATTTCTGTTGCGCTAGACCCCTTCAAAGCGCTTGACAGCGTTGAAATTGGAAGTTAAATTGCTTCATCCGGGAGCAGTTACGGCTTTGAGAGGTCGTTGACCGATTGGTGTGCAGGCTAAGTCTTTTCGCTTCCCGGTTCGATAAATTGCTGTAGAATTGTGGATTGGAAACATC
>LIZU01000070.1 GCA_001302725.1 candidate division Zixibacteria bacterium DG_27 | reverse complement strand
CCCACAAATCTCTCCCCTCCGTCGGGGGTTTCGTTCGTGAGGGTGAAGACCACCAAGGAGATGTTCGAAGCCACCAAGAAGGCCTTCAAATCTGCAGACATTCTGGTTATGGCGGCGGCGCCCTCCGATTTTGCCCCCAAGATCGCCAGGAAAAACAAGATCAAGAAAAGCCCCAGGGGATTGGAACTGACCCTCCAGCCAACGGTGGACATCCTCAAAGAGTTGGGTAAAGCCAAGGGGAAGCGGATCTTGGTCGGCTTCGCCCTCGAGACCGACAACGAAGTCGTAAACGCCAAAAAGAAGCTCAAAGGTAAGAACCTAGATCTCATCGTCCTGAATAACCCCGGTCGGGCCGGCGCCGGCTTCGGGACCGACACCAACATCGCCACCCTAATCTACAAGAACGGGAAAGCCGAGAAACTTCCGAAGATGAAGAAAACCGAGCTGGCCGAGGTCATTTTCGACCGGCTCAAGAAGTAAGAAGATGAAGGAGAATCCACCAGGGTCTGAAGAGTCTCATTCCCAGGAAGACCCGCTGGAGCTGGCAGCCCGTTATCTCCGCCAGAGAAAACAGCTGGGGGAAGAGGAGCTTTACCTCTCTCCAGGACTTTTCGACAGTATCGAAAAATCTCCACAAGAGAAAAGTGAGCTTTTGAAGGAGCTCTATGACTCCAGCAGGGATTGCACCAAGTGTGGTCTGCACGAAGGTAAAACCAACTACGTCTTTGGAACCGGTAGCGCCTCCTCTTTGATAATGTTCATCGGGGAGGCTCCGGGGAGGGAGGAGGATTTGCAGGGCGAGCCCTTCGTCGGTCGCGCGGGGCAACTGCTGAACAGGATTCTAACCGCTATCGGCCTGAAAAGGGAGGAGGTCTATATAGGCAACATCTTGAAGTGCCGGCCTCCGGAGAATCGGGACCCGCTGCCGGGGGAGATCGAGGCCTGCCTGCCTCACCTCTACCAGCAGATTGACGTTATCAAACCAAAAATCATCGTCGCTTTGGGGAGGGTTGCGGCCCAGACGCTTTTGAAGACCAACCTTCCCATGAGCAAGCTGCGAGGACGCTTCCACGACTTCAACGGTTACCCATTCTTAGTGACCTATCACACCGCGGCTCTGTTGAGGAATCCCCAGTTCAAGAAACCGACCTGGGAGGACATGAAGATCTTGAGACGCTATTATGATAAGATGACCGGCGAGAACTTCAAGTTCTATGACGAAGGGTGAGTGGTAATATGGAAGCTGAAAAACAGATTCTCGAAAGAACCCCACCGCAGGCCGTCGATGTGGAGCAGGCGATTCTGGGAGCCTTTCTCCTGGACGGCGATGCCATCGGAAAATGTATAGAGATAATCGGCGAGGACTGTTTCTATCGTGACGTCCACCGCAAGATTTTCAACGCCTGTGTCTCGCTTTACGACCGCAAGGAGCCGGTGGACCTCATCACCTTGAGCGAGGAGCTGAGCCACCGGGGGCAGTTAGAGGAGATCGGAGGTCGCTCCTATCTGGTAACCTTGACGGAGCTGGTGGCCAGTGCCGCCAACATCGAACACCACGCCAGAATCATCTTGGAGAAAGCCACCTTAAACCAGCTCATGAGCACCTGCACCGACATAATCAATCTCTGCTACGACCCCACTCAAGAGCCCGACAGCTTGTTAGACTTATCGGAGCAGAAGATCTTCAGCATAAAGGAAAAGCACCTCAAACAGAGCTTTGTGAGCCTGAGGGATATTCTCCCCCAGACCATGCAAGACCTGGATGAATACGCCGAGAAAGGCGGCACCCTGACCGGCCTCTCCACCGGCTTTGACAAATTAGATGATCTGACCGCAGGGTTGCAACCCGCGGATTTGATCGTTGTCGCCGGTCGCCCCGCTATGGGAAAGACCGCTTTCTGTCTGAACGTGGCTGAGCATTTGGCCTTAGAAGAGAAGATTCCGGTCGCGATCTTCTCTCTGGAGATGTCCAAGGAGCAGTTGGCTCAGAGGATGTTGTGCAGCCGCGCCAAGGTCTCCAGCAATCTTCTGCGTCGAGGCAGACTGAAGGACTACCAGTGGACCAACCTCTCGATCGCAGTGGGGCCCCTCTCAGAGGCACCCATATACGTGGACGATGCCGCCGCCATCTCGGTCATCGAGCTGAAAGCCAAGGCCCGGCGCTTGAAATCTCAGAAGGATATCGGCCTGGTCATCGTCGACTACATGCAATTGATGCAGGGACCGCGGGGTGCCGAGAATCGCCAGCAGGAGATCGCGTACATTTCCCGGTCTCTCAAGAACTTAGCAAAGGAGTTGAGCCTCCCGGTGATGGCTCTTTCCCAGCTCTCTCGGCAATCAGAGATAAGGGGCGGTTATATGAAGCCGCAACTGGCGGATCTGAGAGAATCCGGAGCGATAGAGCAGGACGCCGATGTGGTGATGTTCATATACCGTCCCATAAAATACGGTGAGGAACTCGCCGAAAAATACCGCCGAGATGTCCTGAAGACAAACATGCGCATGGACAGCTATGCCGAAGTGCTAATCGGCAAGCAGAGAAACGGTCCCACAGGATTCGTGCCGCTGGCCTTCATACCGGAATATACACGCTTCGAGAAACTTGATACCATACACACTGAGACTCCCCCGGCCGAAGAGATGGAGAAGGAAGGCGGGACGCCATTTTGATTTCCCACCCTGGCCGGGCAGGCCCTGGCCGGGCAGGCACAGAAACATAGGTTTGAGCCGATATCCTCTATGGAGAGCTAACGGCCAAGCTCAGGGGAACCTCTCGATGGCGCTCTGCCCGAAATGGGGATGGGACTGGTAAGCTACATAGGAAGTAAGGCCCTCGGTTTCTTCACCGACGTCGGCGGGGTGGCGATTCTCCTAAAGGCGATAGTCTTCAACCTGCCCCGGCTTTTCAAGAATTTCCACCTCACCGTAGAGCAGATGGTCTTCATCGGGGTGAACTCCCTGCCTCTGATCATCTTCGTCTCCATATTCACCGGGGCGGTCTCCTCGGTTCAGGCTGCCTATCAGTTTCACAACTACGTCCCCATGAGATACTTGGGGACGGCGGTGGGGAAGGCAGTGGTGATAGAGCTGGGGCCGGTGTTGACCGCCCTGGTCGTGGCCGGGCGGGTGGGCGCCGCCATCGCCGCCGAGCTGGGAACCATGAAGGTCACCGAGCAGATAGACGCCTTGGAGACCTTAGCTATAGACCCCATTCACTATCTGGTAGTTCCCCGCTTCATCTCCGGGATAACGATGCTGCCGATTTTGGTGCTGTTTTCGGATCTTGTCGCCATCCTGGGAGCGCTGGTGGTGGCAGTTGTCTTCGTAGATGTGAGCGCCCACACCTTCTTGAGCGGGCTGAAGATGTTCTTCCACCTGTCAGATCTGTTTGCGGGATTGTTCAAAGCCTTCATCTTCGGGGGGATCATCGCCACCATCGGCTGTTATCAGGGATTCAAGACCACCGGAGGCGCAGAAGGGGTCGGAACTTCAACCACCAAGGCAGTGGTCATATCTTCGGTTTTAATTTTGGTCGCCGATTATGTTATTGCCAGTTTCCTTTTCGGATGATGTGTCTTGTGGAAGGAGAGTCTAAAGATGCTGATACTAGGGGTTAACGAAGATGGAAAATGGAGGGACTTGCGATGCTCAATATCTATCTAGATACGGATCTTCTCTGTCGATTATCGAGGGGGCTTTATCCCGAAAAGCTGGCCGAACTCAGGAGGTTGAAATCCGAAGGGAAGCTCAATGTCTATTTCACCGCCCATAACCTTCATGAGCTGATCTATCTGGTCGAAGGGGAAGAGCAGTTTGACGAATGTAAAAACTCGCTCAGATTTATCGGCGATTTCTGCTCCAACTATGTCCTGGAGGACAACTGGGAGCGCATGCGCCGGGCGGTTGCCCATTTTTGGGGAATGAGTCTGCCCAAGCTGACAATTGACTGGGTAAAAATGGTTTCCCTTGTCCCCGAGGCCAAAAGCTACAACGAGATTAAGGACAACATAGATTTTCTCAAAAACTACCTAGAAGGTTTCAAGCAGGACTGGATTGAATCTGCCAGTGATACTCGCGATCGTATAAAAGAGGCATTGGGCCTCGAGAAGCTGCCCGGCCCCGAAGACCCGATCCTGAGCCTGTTATCTCACGAATCCTCATCTGACATAATAAGACAGCAGTTGTGGGAAACCTGCAAGATCCATCACCGGTTGCCGAGCTATGCCAACCGGCTGGGCCACGTTGTCGCCTATGAGAAGATAGCACCGGTAAGATACTTCATCGACATTCAGAGAACTTATCACGAAATGATGTTCAGACAGGGAACGGCGCCAGACGAGAGCGACTATTTCAACATCGGACACGTCATCTACCTGGATCTTTTAGATTATTTTGTTACGAACAACAACGATCTCAAAGGGCTTTACGAGTCTGCTTCAGATGAGCTTGGGAACGCTTGCATCATGTTGGATGAGGTCTCCGAGTTAGAGTATCTGTCTCCCCGCGCGCCTCAGAGAGGCAGGTTCGAGAAGATGTTACTCGCGATGCAAGAGCAATGATTGAAATCGTCGACCTCCACAAGAGCTTCGGGGACAACAAAGTCTTGGATGGGGTCAATCTAACCATCAATAAGGGGGAAACGACCACCATCATCGGCAGGAGTGGTGGCGGCAAATCGGTCCTCCTGAAGCATATCATCGGATTGGTCAAGCCGGATAGCGGGAGAATTTTAATTGATGGCGAGGACATCACCCTGTACAAGAACGAAAAGCTTGTGAAACTCCGGCAGAGGTTCGGGATGCTCTTTCAGAGTTCGGCCCTTTTCGATTCCATGACCGTGGAGGAGAACGTCGGTCTGGGACTGCGCGAACACACCAAATTGCCGGAAGATGAGATAAGAGGGATCGTCAATGAGAAGCTCCGCTTAGTCGGCTTAAGAGGCGTAGAAGACGTGAAGCCGGCGGAACTCTCCGGCGGTATGAAGAAGCGGGTGGGCTTGGCGCGCGCCATCGCCATGAATCCGGAATATATCCTCTACGATGAACCCACCACCGGCCTTGACCCCATCATGGCCGACGCCATAAACTACCTAATAATCCGAATGAAAAATGAGTTGAACGTCACCTCCATTGCGGTCACCCACGACATTGTCTCCGCCTACAAGATATCCAACCGCATCGCCATGATTTACGAGGGGAAGATCATCTTTGTCGGTACTCCGGAGGAGGTCAAGAGTACCGACGATCCCATAGTCCGACAGTTCGTCGAAGGTAAAGCCACGGGAATAATCAAAGCAGTGTAACAAATCCATAACGTAGCCCAGGTTGTCTCAACCTGGAGGATCCGTAGACCCGTAGCCCAGGTTGTCTCAACCTGGGAAATTAAGAATGCCCAAAGAAAAAACTCATTTCGTCTGTCAAAGCTGTGGCTATATCTCCCCCCGCTGGATGGGGAAATGCCCCGAATGTAACGCCTGGAACAGCTTCACCGAAGAGAAACTCCAGATCTCTCCCAAGAGAAAATCGAAAGCGGCTCCAGGCAGTCCGGTTGCAGTAGCGAAAATCGAAGGGGGACAGGAGGAGCGCATCAGAATCGGCATCGGGGAGCTGAGGCGGGTGCTCGGCGGGGGGATAGTCTACGGCTCCGCAATCCTGATCGGAGGGGAGCCGGGGATCGGTAAATCGACCTTGCTGCTGCAAGCCCTGGACGATATTTGCAGAGGCGGATACAAATCTCTCTACATCTCCGGGGAGGAATCCGCCAGACAGATCAAGCTGCGCGCCGATCGTCTTAAGGTCCCCTCCGAGAGCCTAGGAATATTAACAGAGACCGATCTGGGCACGATCGTCGCCACCATCAGGGATTACAGGCCTCAGGTGGTAGTGATCGACTCCATCCAGACCACCCAGACCCCTAACTCACTCTCGCCCCCAGGCACAATCGGGCAGATTCGGGAGTGCGCCTACGAGCTCATCGATTTCACCAAAAGGGAGAGTATTGCCCTATTTCTGGTGGGGCACGTGACCAAGGAGGGCGTCATTGCGGGACCGAAGGTTTTAGAGCATATGGTCGACACTGTTCTCTATTTCGAGGGGGATAAGAATTATCTTTATCGCATCGTTCGAACGGTGAAGAATCGTTTCGGCCCCTCCGGGGAGGTAGGAATCTTCGAGATGACCGAAACCGGACTGCAAGAGGTGAGAGATCCCTCCAGAATCTTTCTCTCTGAAAAGGAGAAGGCCACCTCCGGCTCGGTGACCACCTGTGCTGTAGAGGGGACTCGTCCTCTGCTCCTCGAAATTCAGGCTCTGGTCACCAACACCAGTTACGGCATTCCCCAGAGGGTCTCCACCGGCATCGATACCAAGAGAGTGGCGTTACTTCTGGCAATCTTAGAGAAGCGTGGTGGCCTGGCGGTCAAGAATTTCGATGTCTTCGTCAACGTCGCCGGAGGGGTGAAGATTGTGGAGCCGGCCTCGGATCTGGCGGTGGCGATTGCGGTGGCCTCGAATCTGTGGGACAAGCCCTTCGATGCAAAGAGCATCGCTCTTGGGGAGGTCGGTTTAGGCGGCGAGGTCAGAAGCGT
>LIZU01000069.1 GCA_001302725.1 candidate division Zixibacteria bacterium DG_27 | reverse complement strand
TATAGGCGGTGGTGGCGGAGATGGCCTCCTCCTGATAAGGTTTTTCCCGCTCCTCCAAGATGTTCCCGTAGCGATCCGGAATCTTGGTCACAAGATACGGCTCCGTCCAGATCCCCCCGTTGGGGAAGGTCATGAAGGCTGAAGCCATCTCCAGAGGGGTCACCTCGGAGGTCCCGATTGCCAGGGAGGGCACCGGTTGAAGCTCCGATTTTATCCCCATCCTCCTGGCGTAGAAAACCACCTGCTGGGGAGTGACGGTTGGATCCATCAGCAGCTTGATCGTTACCAGGTTTATCGATTTGCTGAGGCCATATCGCAGGGTGGTGGGGCCCCTGAAGGTGCGGTCGAAGTTCTTGGGACGCCATTCCTCGCCTCCGATGGGAACTACTATGGGAGCATCAATGATAATGTCGGTGGGCCTGAAACCGTTGTCTATGGCGGTGGTGTACGTGAAGGGTTTGAATCCGGAACCGGGCTGCCTCTTGGCCTGAACGGCACGATTGAACTTGCTCTCCTTGAAATCCTTGCCGCCCACCATGGCTATCACGCCTCCGGTCTTGTTGTCAAGGGCCACCAGGGCAGCTTGCAGCTCTTTGTATTCTCTGGTGACAACGATTTCTCCGTCGACCGTGTCGGCGACTTCAATGGTGTAGTTGGAATCGTCCAGACCGTGATGGCTTTCCATGTCTGCTTGCAGCTGCGACAAATGCTCAGCGATGATTCTTTCGGCTTCCACCTGAAGTTCGTAGTTCAGAGTGGTCTGGACGGTGAGGCCGGAGGAGTAGAGGACATCCTCTCCGTACTTCCCCACCAGATACTGCCGTACCGTTTCAGAGAAGTAAGCTCCGGGCCGGAGGGGAGGCTCGGGGGGATGAATCTCCAGCGGAAGGGCCTTGAGGCTGTCGGCAACCTCTCTGGGCAATCTTCCGTAATCGACCATGGCCTCCAAAACCACGTTGCGTCGCCCTCGAGCCCGGTCGGGATGGTCAATGGGAGAATAGGTGTTGGGAGCCTTCAAAAGACCGATCAGAAGTGCCGACTCGGAGATCGTCAGCTCGGAGATATCTTTGCTGAAAAAGGTCTGAGCCGCTGCTTGAATGCCGTAAGCCCCCTTCCCGAAATACTGTTGGTTGAGATACATGTTGAGGATCTCGTCCTTGGAGTAGTTCTTCTCGATCTCGATGGCGGTCATCGCTTCTTTGATCTTCCTGGCGATGGTTTTCTCCGGGGTCAGGAAGAGATTTCGGGCTAACTGCTGGGTCAAAGTGGAACCACCCTGGGAGCGGCTCAAGGTCATGATATTCACCGCTGCTGCCCGGGCTATGGCCGAGAGGTTCACGCCCCAATGATGATAGAACTCCCTATCCTCCACTGTGAGAAGGGCGTCGACTAGGTGTTTCGGAAATCTGTTGAACGGCGCCAGGACTCTTCTCTGATTGAAATACTCCTGGAGGATATGACCATCAGCAGAGTATATGCGGGTAATCAAGCCCGGCTGGATATTGTGAAGCTGCTGCAGGGAGGGAAGATCGCCGCGATAGGATTTATGGGTTTCAATGCCGACGATTAGTACGATTACCGCCAGAACCACCCCAGAGGCGAGGACGAATCTGGCTCTTTTCTTCCTCTGTTCTTTAAGCGACCTCATAGCACCATTCAGCAGTCTCTAGAGACTATATAAGTATGGGTTCCGATAAAGTTCCATGCTCGGCAGATAGCGCAGGTTTTTCCTGGAGCTTATAATATCAGTCGGCGGAGGGCTGTTCATCTTCTTTTCCACCTTCTATCGACTTCAATCAGAACCGTGATGATAGTATCTCCACTCTTTCAATGACGTCGCCGACCGTGATTTTATCGACCACCTCCATTCCAGAAGTTACGCTGCCGAATGCGGTGTAGCGTCCGTCCAGATGTGGTTGTCGGGAGTGGCAGACGAAGAACTGGCTCCCGCCGGTATCCTTCCCGGAGGTGGCCATCCCGATGGTGCCCCTTTCAAATCTCAACTCGTTAATCTCCTCTCGTATAGTGTAACCGGGGCCTCCCCAGCCATCCCCCCGGGGGCAGCCTCCCTGAATCACGAAGTTGGGAACCACCCGGTGAAATATCAAGCCGTCATAGAAACCAGAGTTCGCCAGATGGATGAAGTTGGCGACGGTTCTGGGGGCATACTCGGGGAGAAGCTCGATTACGATTTCCCCCTTGGGGGTGAAAATCCTTGCCCGCAGGAGCCTGTTGGGATTACGGTAAACCTCAAAATAGTTGGCGAAGGTCAATTTGCTGCGAAACACTCCGGGGTCGTATTTCTGCTGCAGTGAGAGCTTAACTGAGGCGGCGTGGGCCTCCCTTCTGACGATAGGGTCGCTGTCCACTAAAGCCTCCAAAAGGAGATTCTCTATCCTGACATCGGCCTCCCCTGGAGTGGCAAGCTCCACCAGGGCGGAGATAATTGCCCGCTTGAGCTCAGAATAATAGCTGCGAGGCGTGAACTTGTAAGATTTGATCAAAGGGTAGATATACTTCGGGTCTTTGGTTTTCGCCAGCGCTTCAGCGCAGAGAGAGCGCAGGGCGAAATCCATGCTCTCAAGGAGGACCGTCTCCAGCTTCCTGAGTCCCCTCTTACCATCGATTCTCCTTTCGTTGACGGCGTAACCGATAGCTTCGATTGCCGCCATCTGCACCCTTCTGTCCCTGTCGGCGGTCATTACCAGGAGCACTCTCTCCACCTCTTCCCCGCCGATTTCTCTTAAGCCCTCGGCAACCTTGGCGCGCACATACCAGGACTCATCCTTCAGAAGTTCCTTCAAATCCTCCAGAACCTTTCCCCTCCCCAGCTTGGCGACCGATACGGCAGCCTCGCCCCTCAAGATCTCCGAATCTGAATGCAAGAAATCCGAAACTTCCTCCAGCGCCTGTTTGTCTCCCAGGTTCCCCACAACTGTGATTGTCTCTCTTAGGAGATTCATATTGCGGCAAGTGGAGAGCAGTTCGAGAAGGGGTTCTACGGCTCTCTTGTCGTCAGTCTTCCCCAGAGCTCTTATGGCCTCGGTAACAGCACGCTGATCCGGGTCTCGCAGAAGATTGAGAACAGAAAGAAGGGCACGAGGGTCTTTGAGGTTGCCGAGACCTCTGACGGCATTGACACGCACCTCCGGGTCCGGCTCTCCAGCCAGCTCTCCGAAAACATCGAAGCATTCCGGAGTTGCCAGTCGCATCAGAGCGTAAGTCAAGTTGTGGAGGAATTCTCCTTCGGCACCGTCTAAGGCTGAAATCAAGTCCGGCACCGCTTGTTTGTGGTCGAGCCTCCACAAAGCCAGGGCGGCCTGGCATCTTACGACCTCCGATGAATCTCCAAGCAGCGGCCGAATTCTCTCGCCCAGATTCTCCCCGCCGATTCTTCCCAGGGCCTCGATGGTTCTGGCGCGCACCTGTGGGTTTTTGTCCTCCAGGTGGGGCAAGAGAGAGACGGTGGCGGAACGGTTCTTTATCAGCCCACAGGCAAAGGCGGCCTGTTCTCTCACGGAGGGGTCCTCGTCCTCGATGAGTCTCTGGAGGAGGTAGAGGTGGTGGGTGCTTTCCACCCTCCCTATGGTCGTAGCGGCGGCCCCGCGAATCTGGGGCTTTTCGTGCTCAACATACTCGCGGAGGGAGACATCTATCAAACCCTGATCCTCCAGCAAGGCCAATTGATAGAGCGGGTATTCCTCCCGCTTCACGCATGAAAGAAGCGAAAGGAGAATGAGTATGGAGCAGAGCCAGATTGCCCTTTGAGCAGAAGGTGTCCTCAGGATTTGCATAATTGTGCTTCTGTGCGTATTTTGCTTTCAACATATGGAGTGGGGCGTGGTAAATCAACAATTTTGTAAAGGGACGAGTCCGACTCTAAGCGAAAAGTTCGACCAACTGTGAAACTTATAAGTCTAAGTCCGGTTTCTCAAAAGAGTGGAGGCAAGAGGGAATAGCGATGATTGACGAGGCAAAAATAGTCGAGGCTCTAAAGGAGGTCGAAGATCCAGAGCTTCACCGCAATCTGGTGGAGCTGGGGATGATTGAAAAGGTAGAGATCACCGGGAGTGCTGTCAAGCTCCAGGTGGCCCTGACAGTTCCCACCTGTCCGATGAAGGATAAGATCGAAAGCGACATCGTGGAGCGGCTGAAGAGATTCGACGAGGTCGAGGAGGTGCAGGTGAACTTCACCACCATGTCCCCCCAGAAAAGCCAATCGCTGATAGAGAGTCTGTCTAAGGGTTCAGAGGAGAAGGAGTCCCCGATCTCGCAAATCAAGAACGTCGTAGCCATCGCCTCGGGGAAGGGGGGAGTTGGCAAATCGACGGTCACCGCCAACCTGGCGGCGGCCTTGGCAGAGAGGGGTCGCAAGGTGGGGGTGCTAGATGCTGACGTCTACGGTTTTTCGATTCCCACCCTGTTAGGTATCAAGGAGACCCCGACGGTGAGCGGAGGCAGGATTAACCCCCCGGAGAAATTCGGCATAAAGATCATCAGCATCGGCTTTTTCGTTAGCGGAGACACCGCGATAATCTGGAGGGGACCTCTGTTGCACAAGGCCATAACTCAGTTCATCGAGGAGGTGGAGTGGGGGGAGCTCGATTATCTTCTGATAGATCTGCCCCCCGGCACCGGAGATGTGACCATCTCGATTGCTCAAAAGCTCCCCGAGGCCTCCGTCTTGGTGGTGACCACCCCTCAGAGGTTGGCGACCTCGGTGGCCTCGCGGATAGGCAGTCTGGCGGAGAAGACCGGGCTTAAGCTTCTCGGGGTGATCGAAAACATGTCCTATTTCTTAAGCCCCGAAGGCAAGAGATACGACATCTTCGGTCGAGGAGGAGGACAGTTTCTGGCCGGGGCTTTGCGGGCGCCGCTTTTCTGTCAGATTCCGCTGGAGATGAACCTGAGACGGGACAGCGACCAGGGTATCCCGGCGGTCTTCTCCGAAAACGCGAAGAAGGCCAGGGAGGTTTTCGAGAAGCTGGCCTCAGAGGTTGAAGTGGCCTTGTCGAAGGGATAAAGAAGGAACGATTACCTGAAACAGCTAGGTTTTCTGGTTAACTTAATCTGACGTGTAGCTTCAAAATCGCGGTGAGATATAATCGCTCGAGGAGACAAATACCTTCAAATGCCCAACAGTATTAACGGGCGAGTTCACAATCCGAAAAAGAGTTGAAAGACCATAGAGGAGAGGAGATGAAAGAGAAGGTCGAAGATGCCTTAAACAGCATCCGGGTTTACCTGCAGGCTGACGGCGGGGACGTTGAGTTGGTCGGGGTCGAGGAGGATGGCACCGTTAAGGTTCGCTTGACCGGCGCTTGTAAGGGTTGTCCGATGTCGCAGATGACACTGAAGATGGGGGTGGAGAGAAGCCTGAAAGAGAAAATCCCGGAGGTGAAAGAGGTCGTCGCTGTGGATTAGGCAAAAGGACTCCAGCAAGGCGCTGGAGTTTTCCGTCTCGTTTTCGGCGTTTTCTACTGACCCAACTTATACTTCGCCCCTGCGAAGATGGCGAATTGGTTGAAATCCGACACTATAGCGTAGCGCCACTCTCCGAAGACGGTCACCTTGAGGCTGGCTGGATATTCTGCACCCGCTAAGAGATGTAGGCCGAACTTGGTGTCGCTTTCAGATGTGTTGGTCTGCTCATGCTCGCTTTTGACGAAGTGAGGTCCGATCCCCCCACCCAAGTATGGTTCCACGCTGCTACCAGGTAGCGAGAATCTGTACTTTGTGTGAGCAGCGAGTGTCAAGTCGCGCCAACTGACCTCTCTCCCTGAGGGTCCCTTGGATTGCGACCAATAGAGCATTTCCAGATCGAGGCCCAGTTTCGGTGTCAGAGTGCCCATGTCCACGACTGCTCCCAGGCCCAGGGTGCCGCCAACGTGCTCCGGATCGACGTAGCCCAGAAAGCCTCCCACACCCTTGGGGCCCAAGTCCGTCTGGGCGAATGAGCCTGGGCACGCCATGATGGTGAAAAACACGGGGAAAAGAATCAGCAGCTTTTTCATTTTACCCTCATCCTTTAAGAATTAGTACGATCGGGCCAGAACGTCGTTGAATCTATCCTGGACAGCTATTCAAAGAGCTTCGCAACTGATAATGGTTTTCGAAACTTTTGCCAAGACATCTTGAGTTGTGCTCGATCGAGTTGTCCTGTCGCAGGTTAAAGAAGAAACCCCGGCAAGTGGCCGGAGCTTTTTCACTTTCATCTTAGGCTCTTTTACATGCCAAGTTTGAACTTGGCTCCACCGAATATTGAAAACTGATTGAAATCTGAAATCAGACTGAGGCGAAGTTCAGCGAAGACGTCAATCTGCGGGCTGGCCTCATATTCCCCGCCCCCCAAAAGGTCAAATCCGAACTTGGTATTGCTGTCGTCCCCGCTCCCCACGTGTGTCTCCCACTCCGATTTCAGCAGGTGAATTCCCGGCCCCCCTCCGACGTATGGCTTCACGGGGCTCTGCGGCATCGGGAAGCGGTACTTCACGTGGCCGGAAATGGCGATATCTCGCAAAGTGAAGTCAAAATCGCCCAGGATGGTCGTTTGAGTCCAAGATTTGGACCAGTAGAGACCTTCAAGCTCCACGCTGAGCATGGGCATTAAGGTGCCCA
>LIZU01000068.1 GCA_001302725.1 candidate division Zixibacteria bacterium DG_27 | reverse complement strand
GGTCAGTCGCTCAATCTCCCAGCTTGTAGCCGAAGCCTCGCTCTGTGAGGATATACTGGGGGTCGCCGGGATCATCCTCTATCTTCTGCCGCAGATACCAGATATACCGCTTCACGTACCCCGTCTCTCCCACGTATTCCGGTCCCCAAACCTGACTCAGCAACTGCTCATGCGACAGGATGCGACCGGCGTTCTCCGCCAGAGTACGCAATAGCTGAAACTCGGTGGGCGTCAGGCTGACCGGCTTACCACGCAACGTGACCTGGGAGTTATCCGCATCAACGACCAACTGATCGAAGACATACACGCGTCTTTGCTTATGCGGAGGGGCCCTTCGCGTGCGGAGCAGGACTGCCTTCACCCGGGCGGTCAACTCGGAGAAGCTGAAGGGCTTGGTGACGTAGTCATCCACGCCACACTGGAACCCCTTGAGCGCGTCCGCCTCCTTATCCTTGGCAGTGAGCATGATGATGGGTACGTCCGATATCTCCCTAAGGCGATTACAGGTCTCCCAACCGTCCATACGAGGCATCGTCACATCCAGGACGACCAGATCTGCCTTGCCCTTATAAACCATCTGTAAGCCGTCTATGCCGTTGGTAGCGGTCAGCACTTTGTAGCCGGCTTTCTCCAAAGACTGCTTGAGCAGATCCAGTAGAGTTAGATCGTCGTCTATAACCAATATCCTATCGGTCATTTCCCCTCCCTAAGTCTCGGCCCGGGTCTTGCGAGCCAGAGGCAGGGTGAAGCTGAAGGTTGAGCCCTCCCCTTCAACACTCTCGACCCATATCTTGCCTCCATGGGCCTCCACCAACCCTTTGGTTATGTATAGTCCCAGGCCATGCCCGTAAGTTTCGCGGGAGTCCTCGCTATCCAGGCGGTGGAATTTCTGGAAAACCGTGTCCTGGTTGGCCTGGGAGATGCCCACTCCTGGATCGGTTACGGAGATGGTGATCTCTTCGTTCCCTGTCTCCATCTGAATGCCGATAGGGCCACCTGAGGGTGAGAACTTAATGGCATTATCCAGAATATTGAAGAGGATCTGCTCTATGCGATCTTCATCTCCCCACACGGCCGGCGACTCGTCAGTCGCAGACAGGTCAAACCAGTGAAAGACGGTAGTTGCTTGCATGCTGTTCACAACTCGTTCCAGTAGCGGCAAGACATCCAGCTCCTTGCAGTCCAGATATAGTTTCCTGGCGTCAATGCGCGAGACGTCGAGGATACCTTGCACCAGTCTTATCAGGCGCTCGCTCTGGTCACCGACCACGCCTAGCATCTTGCGCACATATTCGTCACTCAACTCCTCCTCTTCCAACATCAACTCCACCGCGCCACCGATGTTAGTCAGCGGAGAGCGCAGCTCGTGGGAGACCATAGAGACGAAATCGGATTTCAGGCGGTCCAGCTCCTTCAGTTCCTCATAGGCCTGACGTAACTCTTCGTTCCTCTCCTCTAGCTCGTGATGCGCCAACCCCAGCTTCTTTGTTCGCTCGCCCATCTTCGCTTCCAGTTCCTTATACAGTCTGCGCATCCTCTTGTCAGACATCTTGACGGCCGTGATGTCCCTCACGACAAGCGACAGGCCTGTCACCTTACCCTCGTCGCTCGTCAGCGGGTTCCCAGTCAACTGCACGGTTATGCGTCTTCCGTCCTTGGTGAGCATCTCCGTCTCATACTCATGGACGTAGCCTTTCTGCTCGATTTGCTGCTCTATGGCCTGCAGCTCCCCCGCGCCGATCAACTCCTCCGGCAGCAGCTTACTTAGCTGTTGCCTGATCATCTCCTCCCGACCGTAGCCGAAGATGAGCTCGGCCCCCCGGTTCCAGGTCCTGATCACACATCCCTTGTCCAGGGTGACTATGGCATAGGTCGACGCCCTAACCGCGGCGCCGAGATGATCGGCTTCCTCCCATCTCTCCTGCAATCTGCGCCCGATCCAGGTCAGACAGGCCCAGACCGTCAGCCCCCCCAGCACTCCGTAGAAAAACACGTCAATGACCCAACTTAGTTCAGGCCATTGACGTGTTAGGGAATCCTGAAGGAGTAGACGGTAGGTCAGTGCTACGCCCCAAATAGCCAGCCCGACGAGCCATCTCAGGCGCATAAGCTGTGCCGATAACTGTCCTTCGTGCCAACTCTTCATGGAGATAAACAAACCTTAACTGAGACAATTATAACTGTCAACGGGGCAAACAACAAGGCAATTATGACCAAACTTTGACCATGCTTTGACCCGCTTTTGACCTTGCCATGATTAAATTAGGTAAAGGATGGAGAGAGGCAGGCCTCATGGCTGGAAGCGGCGAGCGGGACTCAGAGGAGCTAATAAAGGAACTGAAGCGGGATCTGCAGGACAAATCCCTCATGCTGGCGAACCTTGAGGTGATGATCGAGGATTACCGCCGAGAGAGATCGAGGTTGCTCGAGGAGCTCATGTCCGTCAGAGAAAAGCTGTGGGACTTGACCTCCCAGCAGGGGGATTCTGACGATAAGGCCGAGATGAGTGGTGACTGATGCCTGCCGACGGGAGAAAAGATAGGCCCCCACCTGTTCTTGGAGGTGGGGGTTTTTCTACGTTGGGCCTCTTTCGGTTTGCAGTACTGCTATCGTCCGCCGTGCGTGCAAGCGCGTGTTGATCAATCCCCCCAGAACAAGTAGACTTCGTCCAGCAGAACCCACAAATAACTGGACATAACAATACCTCCGTCCAGTTACCTACATTGAATAGGCTTTGCCTGAAACAGTGCTGTTGGGAAGTCACAGCATCCCCTGCGGGTGTTCTCCTGCTGCTCAGTTCGTGACACCAGTGGCGAGAGCCGTGAGTGGCCGAGTCAACCCCAGTTAATGGCTAGTCCAGGGGGCTACGTACGGCGAGAGGGCCTTTGCTAAGGACGTGAGTATAGATCATGGTCGTTTTGACGTTCCTTCGGCTTCGCTCAGGACAGGCCTTGTGGCCGAGGAGTTCCTGGACGGTGCGGATGTCGTAATGGGCTTCCGGGAGGTGGGTGGCAAAGGAGTGGCGGAAGTTGGCAGCAAAGGCCATCAATGATTGCCGAGGCAAAGAGCCGAAGATGAACCTTAAATTCGTCGCCGGGCACTTGACAAGTCCACTCATTTAGTATATAATATAAGGCAACTGTATAAGGCAACTATTACAAGGCAACTATCTGTGAAAAAAGGGCTGTATATAGTTATATACATAACTCATTAATTTATTGGTTGCGTATCGTATCAAGCGGCCTAGACCAAAGGAGGAGGCTAGGGTAAGGAAAGCGCCGATCATCTACCGCTAGCGCGAAAGTGATCGGCGCATTTGCTTTGCAGAGACGAGTGTGATCCCGGAGGCGATGATTTGGGGGCTGTATGGTGGTCACTTGGCCCCCAGTGAGCCAATAGTGAAACCGACCGGAGGCATGGGTGAGGTGCGGAACGGGCACCTCGGCAGTCCGCCAGGATAGCACAGGAGGTCGTCTGTCGCAACCAAGCGGGCCTGGCCATGGCTTTCAAGCTGCTCCTGGTTGCCGAGCAGCGCTGGCGAAAAGTCAACGCGCGTCATCTCGTAGCCCTGGTCAAAGCGGGTGTCGAGTTCCCTGATGGCGAGGCCGAGGTGTTCCACGCCGAGCCCGAACCTGAGGAGTTGTTCATGCCCGTTCCTTGGATACTTGCCGCTGATGGCGTGCCGATCCACAACATCTGACAATATCTCGATTCTTGCATTATGATGAGCCTACTTGGCAATCACACAAAAATTCCGCAGAAGAGATGTAATTAGGGTTGTTGTTCGGAAAAACCCCGCAATGGCAACTAGTGGGGTGGGATAGGCGGATTCTGTCTATGATGCTGAAGCGAGAGGTATAGGTGGAATCCGTATACTCCATAGTTAGCTGGCTTGTGAACAATGAACATCCGAGTCGGCACCGAACAAGCCTGTCGAAATCCGTCCGCTGATGCCGATTTTCGTTGCCTACGCCCGGAGAAAGGAGGTTATCTGAACAGACAACAAGTTGGTCTATCAGCCCAAGAACATACCCACTCTTTCACCGTCGAGAACACAGAGCGGGCTGAGGTCTCGTGGATTTCTCAGCGTTCTCAGGGGTCACAGCAGTGCGAGGTGGGAATATCAAATCGAAGAGGTAAATGATGAACGATTCACGCATCACACTGTCCGATGGGCGCGGCCTCGCCTTTTCCGAGATCGGCGATGCCAGTGGATCGACAGTGTTCTACTTCCACGGCGCGCCGAACTCCCGGCTGAGTCTCGTCCCTTGGGAGATGGAGTTCGCAAGTCGCGGACTTAGAGTGGTTTCTCCGGATCGACCTGGTTACGGCGCATCGTCTCCGCAACCGGGCCGAACGATGTCCGATTGGCCCACAGACGTGGCAAGACTCGCCGACACCCTCGGCATCGATCGATTTGTCGTCGCAGGCCATTCATCTGGAGGCCCGTACGCCGTTGCATGCGCTGCCCTACTCCCCGACCGCGTGTCGGGCGCCGTCGTCCTTGCCGGCGTCACCGATATGGCATGGCCCGAAGCCTGGTACGGCCACTCCGAGGCAGAGATCGCCATGATGCGCATGCCAGATGAGCAATCTGTCGCGGCGTGGTGTGAGGAGCTATTCGGTGCGGACGGCAGCGGTTTACTTGCGTCTTCTGGGGTCGAGCTCCCCGAGCCCGACGCGGCGCTCTTCTCCGACGAGAAGATGGCAAACGCGATGCTGGCGAGCATCACCGAAGCCTTTCGTCAAGGGGTCGGCGGTTACGCCCAGGATATCTTCGTGCAAGGAAGGGCCTGGCCCTTCGCTCCCGGCGCGATAACCACGCCCGCCCTGCTCGCGCACGGAGAGCTTGACACGATCATTCCTGTAGCTCACAGCCGCCATACGGCCGAGCTGATCCCCGGATCAGCGCTCCGAATGCTGCCCGGGCACGGACACATAACCATTTCCTCGGAGCTTCCCGGTCTTTGTGCGGAGGTGATCCAGTCTCTCGACTAACTTCCAGTGAACGGTCCGTAGCCTGCGACTACAGTTGGTGACGTTGATGAAGCCGCCCAACAATGCGCTGCACCGGACGGCAACGTAGCGCAGCGAAGTTGCCGCCGGTGAGCTTGGTCGTTAGGTCTTGCAAGCTTGCAGGATGTATTGTCGTATACTATTCAGAATATGGCCGGATCAAAGTAAATTTGGAGGAAACTCATGAAAGCGATTGTATGCACAGAATACGGGCCTCCGGATGTTCTTCAACTCAAAGAGGTAGAAAAACCTATCCCTAAGGACAATGAAGTACTCATCAAGATATATGCGACAACGGTATCAGCAGGCGACGTGAGAATTCGAAGTTTCACATACGCTCCCTGGTTCTGGGTCCCCGGGCGAATAATGTTTGGTCTCATAAGACCAAGAAAGACTATACCAGGGGATGAGCTAGCCGGGGAAATTGAATCAGTAGGCAAAGACGTAACACTATTTAGCAGAGGTGACCAAGTTTTTGGAATTACCTGGGAGTTTGGCTTTGGTGGTGCTAATGCCGAGTACAAATGTCTGCCTGAAGACGGGATGGTGGCAATAAAACCGGCCAATATGACTTATGAGGAAGCCGCCGCCGTTCCTTTTGGGGGACTGACAGCATTGCATTTTCTTAGAAAAGGAGATATCCAGAGCGGACAGAAGGTTCTTATCTTTGGAGCTTCTGGAAGTGTAGGTACTTTTGCGGTACAGCTTGCCAAGTACTTTGGGGCAGAAGTTACCGGGCTATGCAGTACCACGAATCTAGAAATGGTGAAATCTCTGGGAGCCGATAAGGTAATTGATTACACCAAAGAGGATTTTACCAAGAGCGGCCAGACCTACGATATCATTTTCGACACGGTAATCAAGACCTCGTTTTCACGCTGTAAAAGCTCGCTAGAGCAGAGAGGGGTCTATCTTACAGTTGATTGGCCTCTTCTTCAAGCACTATGGACTTCAATGATAGGTAGCAAGAAAGTGAAATTTGGGATAGCAGCCAATAGAACTGAAGATTTGACTTTCCTCAAAGAGCTTATTGAGGCGGGAAAGATAAAATCGGTCATAGATAGACGGTATCCCTTGGAGCAAATTGCCGAAGCCCACAAGTATGTCGAAACAGGGCACAAAAAGGGGAATCTAGTCATCACTGTGGCACATAATAGCGAAACCCAACAAGGTAACTGTACAGGGCAATTCAATTAATAGAAAGAAAAGGAGATGAAAAATGAATTCAAACAAGAGCACCGCACCCCAGGGGTGCGGTGAAATTGGCAGTCACATTGCTATCATCGTCGTGACTGTAGCTAATCTCATCTTTATTACCTTCTTCCATGAGTATATTGCGTGGTACACAGTCCAACCAGATGGAAGTGTTACCCGACTATCGATGCTAACTGATGGCTATTTCATTTGGCTTCCTATTCCGATTACAGCATCAATTGTAGCCATAGTAGCCTATACTCTAATGATTATTTACGATAGATACTGGTTTCGTATGACCGCTCAGATAATAGTCTTAATCACTGGTATCGCTGTGGTTGTATCATTAGTATCCATATTCCCCTTTGATTTCAGTGTAATACCGAATGCTACTGCGGTCGATGTTGTGCCAATAGTGGTAACCGT
>LIZU01000067.1 GCA_001302725.1 candidate division Zixibacteria bacterium DG_27 | reverse complement strand
CATCCCTGGTACTACTACAGGCACTCCGATCCCGGGATAACCGTCGACCGGTTCGGGAATTTCTACGCCTGCATTCTCTCCTTCGAGTCGACCGACGAGCCTAACGGACTCTTCATCTATCCTTCCTACGATGGTGGAGTGACCTGGGAGGAGCCGATCACAGTCGTGGACAGCGTCGAAAATGCTTTCGAGGACAAACAGTTAGCGGCATGCGACCGCACTGGTGGCGCCTTCGATGGCAACCTCTACGTCTCCTGGACCCGCTTCTGGTACGGGTATTACACCCAGATCTGGCTCGCACGTTATACCGGCGGGGCTCGTTTCGAGGATCCCGTTCTGATCAGCGAGGACCCGGGAGTACAGTGGTCGGTGCCGGTGGTGGGCGCCGACGGGGAGGTCTACGTTGCCTGGCTCTGGTACGACGTGCCGATGATAAGGTTCGATAAGTCCGTCGACGGAGGCCAGACCTTCGGCGACGACCAGGTTCTGGCTTACACAACTGTGACCTCAGATTATTTGAACGGGGGTATTTGGGTTTTCGCCTTCCCGGCCATGGATGCCGACATCACCGGCGGCCCCCATCACGGCAACATCTACTGCGCCTACATGGACAGGCACCCTTATTACGACACCAACATCCTCTTCACCCGTTCCACCGACCGGGGGCAAACCTGGTCTGATGCCATCAGGCTTAACGACGACGATCCCCGCAACGAATGTGACCAGTTCCATCCCTGGCTCTATGTCGACGAGCAGGGAGTTATTCACGTCATCTTCTACGATAGGCGTAACGACGAGGGCAGAAACCTCTGGATGGATGTCTACTACACCAAGTCGACCGACGGCGGCGAGACCTTCTCTCCCAATATGAGGATCACCACTGAGTCCTGCGATCCCACTGCTGGTACTATTACCGCCGGCCTTCTTGGAGAATACATTGGGCTGACGGCTTATGACAATATCATCCATCCCGTCTGGACCGATACCCGGGAGGGGAATCAGGACGTTTACACTGCGACAGTTGACGTCTCCACCGGAGTTGAGGATGAACACGAGACGCCCATCCCGACCGGTTTTGCGCTCCATCAGAACTATCCCAACCCCTTCAACAGCAGCACCAGCATAAGTTTCCGGGTACCCACGGTCTCTCTGGTGACCTTGGAGGTTTATAATCCCCTGGGACAGAAGGTGGTTACTCTTTCAGACGGAATTGAAAAACCGGGAATCAAGAAGGTGAGCTGGGAAGCATCCGGCCAGCCCTCCGGCATCTACTTCTACAAGCTCACGGCCGGAGACTTCACCACCGCCAGAAGGATGATACTGTTGAAGTAAAACTCTTCCGGGAGACGGAATTGGACAGATGAAGAGCCTTCACATGTATAATTACTCACCACTGACCACTAACCACGCACAGGAAATGTCGGTTTCGGAGAATTTCAAAAAAACGCTTGCATATTTCAGTTCCGACTTGCATATTCTAACTTGTGAAGAGAGGGACAATTTGAAAAACCTTTAACAACTAACCAATGAAGGTCGTCTCCAGGTGTTGCGCCAACGCCGTGACCCCCGACAAGGGGTAGCGAAGGCAAGATACACCGGGTGGCTGTGAAAACCCTTTAACGTCTCGTTGGGAAGTGTTTTCAAAAATACCCTCTCTTCCCAAGTTTGGGCCGCCGCAAGCGGTCCTTTTTTTCTCCCCTCAAGAGTTCGAATTCCGCACACAAAAACCTTTTGTCTTTTCAGGGGATTTGACATATTATCTGGGGGGCGGCGGTAACATTTCCAGATCCTTTTCGTAAGTGAAAAGGGAGAGAGCTCGTTGGCGGAAGCAGAAGAACGGCTCATCCAGGAAGCCTTGGAGGGAGATCAAGAGGCTTACCGGAAGCTCTTTGAGGCCCACCGGAGAGCCATTCATCACATAATCGCCAAGCTGGTCCACAACCGAGAGGAGGTCAGAGACCTGGTGCAGGAGACCTTCATAAAGGCTTTCAACTCCCTGGAGAGTTACCGCAAGGAGTATCGTTTCACCACCTGGCTTTATAAGATCGCGGCCAACAACTCCATCGATTACCTTCGCAAGAAGAAGATCGAATCCCTCTCCCTGGACCGGCCTCTGGAGACCGAGGAGGGCTTTCTCACCATCGAGATCGCCGACCTCACTTACAGCCCCGATAGGGATCTGGCCACAAAGGAGAAAAGGCTCTCCATCGTGGAGGCCATCGATTCCCTCCCCCCCAAGTATCGGGAGGTGATCGTCCTGCGGCACCAGGAAGACAAATCTTACGAGGAGATCTCCAGGACCCTCTCGATCCCGATCGGGACGGTGAAGGCGAGAATCTTCAGGGCTCGGGAGCTCCTGAAAAAGAAGCTCAAATCGCTTCGCTAGTGAGGGTATGGCAATGAAAGCAGAGATTAGAGCCGTCGGGGGAGTGATTTTTGCAGCCTTTCTTCTCTTGTCAGCTTCAACCTATGCCGGGCGGGAGTACACTTTCCCTTACGAGAAGGAGGTCTCGGCCAAGGGTGTTGAGAAAATCTACATTGACAACGCTGCCGGAGAGGTGAGACTCAAACCGGCGCTGAAAAAGGACATGATAAACATTGTGGCCGAAAAGGTGGTTTACGAAGAGGACCAGCAAAGCGCCCAGAAGCAGGCTGAAAAGATGGAAATCGAGGTCGAAAAATCGGGCAAAACCCTCCGGATCCGGACCGATTACTCCCGGCGCGATCGCAGGGGCCGGAATTTCTGGGAACGGGTCTTCGGAAGTTGGTCCTGCTCTCAATGTGTTGAATACCGCATTTTCCTCCCGGAAAAGATCGAGATAGAAATCTCGACCTCCTCCGCGGATGTTTTCGGTGAGGAGTTAAGAAACAACTTGAGACTCGACGGCAGCTCGTCGGATTTGTCTCTGGAGAACCATCGGGGAACGGTTTCGGTGGAGGTCTCCTCCGGGGATCTGGAGCTGGTGAACGTTGAGGGAGATTTGAACTTGGAAGGTTCCAGCTCGGATGTCTACATCGATCACCTCAGCGGCGAGGTTTTCGTAGATAACACCTCCGGAGACATAAAGATCTATAAGCTCGAAGGAGACCTGGTGGTTGACAACTCTTCTGGAGATCTGTTGCTGAAGGAAAGCCGCGGAAAGCTGCGGGTATCCACTTCCTCCGGCGATGTCTCTGTCCACAAGCATCGTGGCGCTGTGAATATCAGCAGCTCCTCCGGAGACGTGGAGGTAGAACTAACCACCGTTGAAGGAAAGGAGCATTATCTGGAAACCTCCTCCGGAGATGTTCGCCTCTACCTCCCGGAGGATATCGACAGCTGGATTCAGGTTGAGACCACCTCCGGCGAAATCCATTCCCGACTTCCTCTGGAGCTGAGCTCTATCTCTGAGAACAGACTCCGGGGGAGGCTTGGCTCCGGCGCCGCTCATATGGGGATCTGTACTGTAAGTGGTGATGTGGGATTGTACAAACGCTAGCTGGAAGTCGATGCCATGCGCTCAGCAAAGTTGAAATTCAGATCTTGGGGATTGGCCCTTCTGGTCGGTTTGATTTTGGCTTCAGCCTCCTCCCGGGCCGCACCTCCAAAGCCGGAGGAGGGGGAGGACAGCGTCAAAGTCGTCATCAAAGAGGGCGACGAGGTGTTGGAGATCAAAATCGACGAATCCGGAATCAAGGTGATAACCCTAGGCGGGGAAGAGTACTCCGCCTTGGTCGATGAAAAAAACCACATCGTGATTGGAAAAGACGGGGTCGTCGTTGGCGACCTGAAGATTCTGGAGAGGCTTAAGGATTTCGGAGTCGTCGTTCAGGAAGAAGAGGACGGCGAAGACATCGTAAAGGTGGGGCACGACATCATCATCGGGGAGGGGGAGAAAGTCACCGGAGACATCGTCGCCCTCTGGGGAGATGTCACCGTCAAGGGAAAGGTGGCCGGCAGCGTCGTCGCCATAGATGGTGACATCTATGTTACCTCCTCCGGCTACATCCGTAAAGGTGCGACCTCCGTGGGAGGAGAGATAAAGGTGGAACCGGGCGGGAGGGTTCACGGAGAGCAGGTGGAGGTCCCCTTGCACATCAAGTTCCTGGGGAGGAGCTTGCGGGATCCGATGGTCCCACTCTCAACCAGCAGACTGGTGTTTGCCATCATAACGCTGGTCTTGTTTTTCATAGCCATCACGATCATACTCTCGCTTATGCCTCGGAATGTGGAGCGCATCAAGCACAGGATCCGAGAGGAATTCTTAAAGTCCTTCCTGTTCGGTTACTTGACATTCTTGGGAGTCATCGTCCTTCTGATATTTCTTGTAATCACCGTAATCGGAATCCCCATAGCCATTCTCTTGCCTTTCTTTCTCCTTTTCATGTTAGCCCTGGGCCTGACCGCGATGTGCCTGTTCTGGGGAGAAAAGGTGAGGGTTCCGATCAACATCACTACTACCTCCCCCTTCTATACCGCCTTTCTGGGGGCGTTGGCGATTCAATCCCTCCTGATAGCGGGAGCGATTCTGGGGCTGATGCCGCCGCTGTACTCCTTGGCAGGGCTGTTCACCGCCGCCTGGGTAGTTATCTTCTTCCTCTTAGTGGCCCCTGCCAGCCTCGGGGGGGTGCTTTTATCTCGCTTCGGCACCAGGCCTTCTGTCAAAGAGCAGACACTACCTGAAGAACCGGGACCGCCTGCAACCTCTTCGGAGACCGAGGAGACCAGCCCGGGAACTACGGAGAGTTAGCCTCCCTTATCGACAGACGGTGTGAAGTCTGGGCAGAATGGGGGCAGGTTTACTATCTGCTATTTACTATTCACTATCTACTATCTACTACCTACTGTCTACTGTTCTTCGACTATCGTGGGGGTGACGAAAATCAGAAGGTCTCGATTGATAACCTCCTTTTTCGTATATCTGAAGGCGTTTCCCAAAACGGGGATATCCTTCAAAAGAGGGATTCCGGCGTTGTAGTTTTTCACCTCCTGAGTGGTCAAGCCTCCAATCACCGCGGTCTGGCCGTTGTTGACGACGACATTGGTTTCGGCATTCTGAGTGTTGATGATAATTCCGTTGGCGTCGAACTGATAGGAGCTTCTCTCCGGCAAAAGGTGCATCAGGATCCGGTTCTCGGAGGTGACGTGGGGGGTGACTCGCAACTTGGTCCCCACCTTGTAGAAGGTGATGACCACGTTTCCGGACTCGTCGAACTGCTTTATCGGGATGTCCTGTCCCATCTGGATGTTGGCCTCCATGTTATCCACGGTGGTTATCTCCGGGTGCCCGATGATTCTGCCCTTGCTGTTGGAGACGATGGCGCTTATGGCGGCATTGATGTTGAAGTCCTCCTCGACAGTGCTGTACTTGAAGATCCCGATGGGGTTGGTTACCAGGTCAGCCGCCGTCTGGGCAACTTCATATTCCGGGGTGTAGAGGATGCTGTCGCCGGGGTCGGCTGGGGGCTGCTGCACCGCCTTCTGAGAAATCGCCGACCAGTTTATGCCCAGCTCCGAAAGGTAGGCGGATTCCACCTCCAGAAGCTGAGCGGAAATCCTGATCTGAGCGTTCTCCCGGTCTAGGACTCCTATCATCTCCTCCACCTTCTCGAGGTTCTCGGGAATGTCCTTGACGATGAGGGAGTTGGTGCGGTCGTCGGTGTCCACCACGCCTCTCTCAGACAGGACTGCCTTCAGAGGTTTTATCAGGTTTTTGGCGGTGGCGTTATTGACGGGGATGATCTTGGTTTGCATCCTAGCAAGAGCTCTCTGCTCCTGCAGATATTTCTCCTGGACAGCTTGGTTAGCCATGTATTGGGCAGTGGGAACGACCTTTATGAAGCCATCGGATTCCACCCCGGACAGCCCGTGGGTGTTCAAAACGATGTCAAGTGCCTGGCGCCAGGTCACGTCCCGGAGCCTCAGACTCACGCTGTCCCTGACGGTGGGGGCGGGAATGATGTTGACTCCTCCGTAGTCGGCCAGATAGGAAAGGACCGAGCGGATGTCGGCATTAACCAGGGTGAGGTTTTTTATGACCCTGTCTTGCTGCTCCTGCCCCCTGGAGGGGGAGAGGATTAGGCAGCAAACAATCAGAAACAGCGCTATGACTGAAACGCTCCGCTTTATTCTTGTCATGATGGTCTCACCTCTTCACTGGCCGGAGGTCGAGAGCCTCAAAAGGCGCTGACGGCTCCAGCCATATTGTTCTATTATAAACACCGCCCGATCGGCCTCGACGGAGGCAACGTATCCATCCTCCAAACGGTCCTTCTCTCCTAGGATATACCCGGTTCCGTATTCATCTTCGCACAAAGCTTTGAAGTGCGGACCCTCCTCAACTATCCCTACCAGGTTCAGGGTCTCCCCCCTCGGCAAGTTCGAGAGCACGAATCCCGCCGGCTGTTCTTTGCCGATGAGAGAAGCGAAGGGGTCTCTGGGATTCTTAGGACGGTATTCAACCCTCTCTCTCGGGGGAAGGATCTCCTTCTTTTTGACCTCCTTCACCGGCGCAGGCGGGGCACTAGCTTTCTCGATGGTAACCTCGGTCCTCTCTGGGGTCTTCTCAGTGCCGGGGTTCTCTTTCTGAACAGAAGCGCGCGTTGTCGGCTCCGGGTTTCTCTCAGTTTTTATCTTTGCCTTCGCTTGGAAAACGGTAATGCTTGGGAACCTCTGCTCTTCGGGAGTGGAGAAGGACAAACTG
>LIZU01000066.1 GCA_001302725.1 candidate division Zixibacteria bacterium DG_27 | reverse complement strand
AGTCGCTGAGGCTAGGGCTGATTGTCGGCTTCGTGGCCTCCGTGTTACAGCTCGGTCTGGGACACTACCATGCAGTCCAGGTAGCCTTCACCCAACCTGAGAAGCTGGCCGCCATCGAGGGAGTGTTTGACACCCAGAGAAACTGCCCCGCCCTGATCTTCGGCATTCCCGACGGAGATGCGGAGAAGATCCATGCGGCAGTGAAGATACCCGGCCTTCTGAGCCTTTTGGCCTTCGGCAGTCTTGAAGCGGAGGTCAAGGGCTTGAAGGATTTCCCCAAGGATGAGTGGCCACCGCTCTTTCTCACCTTCTATCCCTTTCATCTCATGGTCGTCTTGGGCGTCTATTTCATCCTTCTGACCGCCGTCGGGATACTCCTGCTCTGGAGGCAGAAGTTGTACCACAACAGGATTTTTCTCAAGCTCGCCCTGTGGTCCATTCCTCTCCCCTTCATCGCCAACGAGCTGGGCTGGATCTCAGCGGAGGTGGGACGTCAGCCATGGGTGGTATATCGTTTGCTGAAGACAAAAGACGCCGTCTCGGTCTCCGTCCCGGCGGGTCAGATACTATTCTCCATAATTATGTTCGTGCTGATCTACACCCTGCTGTTTGCGGCCTGGATCTACCTTTTAAGGCGTGAGCTGCAACGTGGGCCCGAAGATGGCGGGCCCGCGGAGAAGGAGGCCACAGCATGAGCTTTCTACAGGTCACCTGGTATTTCTTGATCGGCCTGTTCCTCTTGGTCTACGCCATCCTGGACGGCTTCGACCTGGGGGTGGGCTTCTGGTACCTGTTCTCTAAGAGGAACAGAGACCGCCGCCTCATGCGAAATGCCATCGGCCCGGTCTGGGACGGCAACGAGGTCTGGCTCCTAACCGGAGGTGCGGCCATCTTTGCCGCCTTTCCGGAGGTCTACGCCACCGTTTTCAGCGGCTTCTATCTGGCACTGATGCTGGTGATCTTCGCCCTCATCTTCCGGGCAGTGTCGATTGAGTTCAGGGGCAAACTTGACACCCCGGGTTGGGGCAACTTCTGGGACGCCACCTTCGGGATAGGGAGCATCCTGCCGGCGCTGCTCTTCGGTGTTGCGGTAGGGAACATCCTGCGAGGTCTGCCGCTGGACAGTGTCGGAAACTTCGCCGGCACCTTCTTCACGCTGCTTAATCCCTATGCTCTTCTGATCGGCCTGTTGGGGTTGGCGATGTTTGTGACCCACGGCGCCCTCTACCTGGTTTTGAGGACGAACGCGGAGCTGTCCGCAAAGGCCAAAAGATGGGCACACCGAGCCTGGTGGCTTTATCTCATACTCTTCATCATCGCCGCCTTGTTGACTATGACAACGCGACCGCAGCTTCTCCTCAACTACAACGCCGTGCCCGTTCTTTGGATTCTCCCGTTTCTGTCCCTTTTGGTGATCATACTAATCGGAGTGTTCAACCGACAGGGGAGGGCCAAACCGGCATTCGCCGCCTCCGTCCTTTCGATTGTGGGACTGATGGCGCTCTGCGCCGCCGGGCTCTTTCCCAATATGGTCCCTGCTCTCGGCACCCCGGAGCTGAGCCTGACCCTCGTGAATGCCTCCTCCTCCCCGTTGACCCTCTGGACCATGCTGGTTATTGCCGTCGTGGGGATGCCTCTGGTCGTTATCTACACCATCTGGGCCTATCGCACCTTCGGCGGCAAAGTGGAACTGGAGGAGGGTTATTGAGCACCATCGGTGTGATGCTGCGACAAAGAGACGTCGGGGCGGATCGGTCGCCGGCGAGAGAGTGCGACTGAGCTGTCACGATGGAACGATTGACAACCGTCAGGGTTGGGCGTAAATTGACAGACCTTGAACTGAGGAATCTAGAAAGGAGATAGCATGCCGCCAGCATCTAAAGCAACCTTGGAGGGTCTCTCGAAGGGCATCCAGGCGGAACTCTCCGCCTACGTATTCTATAAGAAAGGAATGGAGGTCACGAAGAGCGATAAGCTCAAGGATCTCCTGGGCATACTTGCCGCCGAGGAGAAAGTCCATTACCGTATCCTGGAGGGTCAATACGACTCTCTGGTGCGCTCCGAGATGTGGAATACTTACACCGACGTCCTGAACCGGCCCGGTCTCCCCGAGATCGACGAGAGAATGGCGGAGGTGCACCATCAGATGTTAGACGAGATCTCCGAGACCACCCCACCGATGCGTATCCTTGAGATGGCACTGATGTTGGAGGAGCAGGCCCGCGACTTATACAGCGACTTGGCAGGTAAGACCGAAGATCCCAGAGGGAAGGAGACATACAACTACCTGGTCAAATTCGAGAACACCCACGTCACCAAGATCAAGACTCTGATGAAGGAGTTCAAGTAGCTCCCCCCGAAATTCACGCTATTTGAAGAGGTGAACGCGCGCCACAATTGAATGACGTCATGCAGCAACCGTTCAAAGCGGTCAAGGTAACTGACAACGTCTACTGGGTAGGGGCGATCGACTGGGGTCTCCGCTATTTCCACGGTTACTCCACCGAACGAGGCTCGACCTACAACGCCTTTCTCATCCTGGCGGACAAGATCACCCTGGTCGACACCGTCAAGGCTCCCTTCAGAGCGGAGATGCTCTCCAGGATCAAGTCCATCACCGACCCTGAGAAGATTGACTACATCATCTCCAACCACTCCGAGATGGACCACACCGGCTGCCTGCCGGAGGTAATTGAGACGGTCGGGCCGGAGAGGGTATTCGCCTCAGCCATGGGAGTTAAGGCTTTATCCGAGCACTTTCACCTCGACCGGGAAATCGTGGCGGTGAAGGATGGAGAGAAACTCAGCCTGGGAAACATGGTCTTGACATTCTTTGAGACCCGCATGCTCCACTGGCCTGACAGCATGTTCACCTACTTAGTCGAAGAGGAGTTGCTTTTCTCACAGGACGCCTTCGGCATGCACCTTGCGACCAGCGAGAGATTTGATGACGAGATTGACCGGGGAATTTGGGAATACGAGGCCCGAAAATATTTCGCCAACATCCTTCTACCGTATGCCCCCCAGGTCACCAAGCTCCTCGAAAAGCTGAGCAAACTTCGTTTCAGCATCAAGACCATAGCGCCTGACCATGGCCCCGTCTGGAGGAGGGATGTAAACAAGGTCTTGGATCTCTATTCTGAGTGGGCCCTTCAGAGACCGACCAAAAAGGCGGTGGTGGTATACGACACCATGTGGGGAAGCACCGGCAGGATGGCCGCAGCGATCGGCGACGGGCTCAAACAGGGGGGAGCAAGTCCCAAGCTGATGCCTCTGAGGTCATGCACCCGCAGCGATGTCGCCACCGAGATACTCGAGGCCGGAGCACTTCTGGTCGGCTCCCCGACGCTCAACAACAATATCTTTCCAACAGTGGCCGACGTTTTGACCTACCTCAAGGGTCTGAAACCACGCAACCTGATCGGGGGTGCCTTCGGCTCCTACGGCTGGAGCCCGGCGGGCGTCGAACAGGTATGGGAGGCGCTGACGGAGATGAAAGTTGACCTCGTAGGAGAACCTCTCAAGGTGAAATACGTGCCTGATAGCGGATCTCTTGAACAATGCGTCTCCTGGGGAGCCTCTATCGCGGAGAGGCTGAAGGAACTCTGCGGGCGTGAGACCACCTAGTGGTCAGCGAAGAGATCAGTTAAGCGATGGCACCTGATCTGCCGGAGAAATCAGCATGTAGGGAGTGGAGATAAGATGAAGAAATACGTGTGTAACGTCTGTGGCTATGTGTACGACCCCGCGGTCGGCGATGCGGAAAGCCACATCCCCGCCGGAACGGCGTTCGAAGATCTCCCGGGGGATTGGGTTTGCCCCGTCTGCGGCGCCGGCAAGGAGGAGTTCTCTCCAGAAGAATAACCTGCCCGGTACTCTCGAGCCAACCACCGAAGCTCCATATTCGGCGGGAAGAACCCCGGGGGCGGCAGACCACAGACTCTGCTCCCTGAGACCTGTTAGGTTGAGGCGGGTCTGACGCGATAAGAAGCAGTCAATAATTGAGAGATATGGTGTCGCCGCTCGGTCGTCCGGCTCCAGGTTAGGTCTTCTCGCTTTCCTCACCTTTTCGGTTTTCCGGCCACTAAGATCACGACCTCCCCTCGGAGGCCTTTCGAAGATACATGAGTGAGTATCTCAGAGGTCTTGCCCCTTCGGACCTCTTCGAACTTCTTGGTCAACTCCCTGGCGAGAACCGTCTGGCGGTCACCGAAAGTTTCGAGAATATCTTCAATCACCTGCTTGAGGCGATGTCGAGATTCATAGAAGATGATGGTCCTCTCCTCCTCCTTAAGACTTTCCAGCTTCTTTAATCTCTTCGACTGTTTCTGAGGCAGGTACCCCTCGAAGACGAAGCGGTCGGTGGGAAGCCCGGACACCACCAGAGCTGCCAGAAAGGCCGAAGGTCCGGGAACCGGGACGACCTCTATTCCCTCCTTCACTGCGGCCCGGACCAGATAGAAGGCGGGATCGGAAATCCCCGGGGTGCCAGCATCGGAAACCATCGCGACATTCTTGCCGGATTTCAGAAAGGAGATCAATCTTGGAGCTTTCTTCTCCTTGTTGTGGTCGTGATAGCTGGTCAGCTGGTTATTGACCTCGTATTGCTGGAGCATCACGCCAGTGTGGCGGGTGTCCTCGGCGGCTATCAGGTCCACCTGGGACAAAACCCGAAGCGCCCGCAGGGTCATATCCTCCAGATTCCCGATGGGAGTGCTGACTATGTATAACCTCCCGTATTCGTTTGGAACTTCACTCACGGGACTGTCTCCTAAGGAGCGAATCTCATACCTTCAAGACCAGCTGGCCCTTCAACCTTAACGACAGTTCTTGGAAAACATAGAACAGAAATCGACCTGGCGCAACAAGAGAAAACTCAAACCCCCATGGTGCGATGTGAGATCTTGGCAATAATCGGCAGACTGCGCTTGAACTGATTGAGCCTCACGATCTTCTCTACCTTTTCGGCAAAGCTCTTCTCGAAACCCAGTTTCACAAGCTGGCTTATGGACTTCCTCCTGTCAACCATGTAATAGAGCAGACGGTCAACCTCCTCGTAGGTGAAGCCCAGCTCCCCCTCGTCGGTCTGCCCCACCCACAAGTCCGCGGTGGGAGCTTTCTTGATTATCTGGTGAGGCACCTCGAGAAAACTCGCCAGTTGCCTGACCTGAGTCTTATAGAGATCCCCAATGGGATTGATGGCGCAGGCGACATCCCCGTACAGGGTGCCGTAACCTAAGAGAAGCTCGCTTTTGTTGCTGGTGCCGATCACCAAAGCCTTTTCGGAGGCGGAGAGGTCGTAGAGGATGCTCATCCTCTCCCGAGCCATCTTGTTCCCCTGCCGGTTGCGGTCAGCTTTGGGGAATTTTTCGAAGTAAGCTTCGACCATGGGGGTAATATCGATCTGGTAGTTTTTCACCCGGGTCTTTTTCATCACCAACTCGGCGTGCTTTCGGCTCTCCGGGGAGGAGGTCTTGTAGGGCATAAAAACCGCGATGACGTTTCTGGCCCCCATTGCCTTTGCCAGCAGATATGTTACTGCGGAGGAGTCCAATCCTCCGGAGAGTCCCACAATGGCCTTTTTGAAGCCAGCTTTACTGATCTCCTCGGTGATGAAATCGACCAAAAGCTCGCAGACAGATTCCGGGTTTATTTTCAACTCTTCGAGCTTCATAGTTTGAGCCTTCCCAGACGGTCAATTTCGGCGACGATCAAATCTATTCTTTCGCCCCGCAAAAGAGGCGAGGAGAAACGTGCTCCTCTCACCTCCTCGGTGTCGATGGTGGCAACTAGGAAATCCTTTTCAAGGTAAGGGGATTTTGCCACCACCTCTCCGTCGGGGCCGATCTGCAACATTTTCCCCCATAAAGAGACTTTCCGTGAGATTTTCCGCTGAATCTCCTCCGGCACTGATTCGGGGTTCTGGTCGTTCCCGGATCCCATCTCAGTCTCCTTCGTTCCCGCCAAACCAGCCAAAACCGTCCCCTAACTTCAGCCCCAGAATGATGCGGAGGGCACTGACGGGGTAGGACCGTTAGCCAGCAACGCTATCTACCCTGAGATTTTGAATCTCTGCTTTATCGATTTTATTGTTCTTTAGATTACCGTTCATTAGTTCGATTATATATTCTGTCTGTTTGTGAAAATGAATATACATTGCCATCAAGTTAACTACATCTTCAACAGAAGATGGACGGGTAAGCAGAATGATAAGAATATTCCTCCAGAAATAGTAAGAAGTGGACGGCCTAAGCCCAAGTTTATTAACAAGTTTGAGTAGTGAATGCGCCGCCTTTAATTTTTTGCCAAATGAAGGCTTATATTTCCTTTTCGCTCTCAGAACCATACCAAGGCTCAAACATCTATCAAAGTAACTCTTTCGTTCATATACCTTTTCCAGAACATATATAAGATCGTCTATAATCTCACTCCTTGGCCTCTTGGTGACAAAATTCAGTCCACAAGTAGTCTGATCAATGCTATCCTTATTATTCTCATCTAACAGGTTTGAATTCTCAAGCAGTCTGTTTTCTTTTGCCAGTCTACGTGTCAGTTGGGTATTGGGAAGAGCATACAAAAGACCTATCATCGGTATAGATATCTTACCATAACTGATAGAGTCCGCAATTGATCTTGCGGTTTCACTGGTTTCATTATCAAACCCAATGATAAAACCACCATTTACAATCATTCCATAATTGTA
>LIZU01000003.1 GCA_001302725.1 candidate division Zixibacteria bacterium DG_27 | reverse complement strand
ATTTGAGTTTGAACTTGGTGAATCGATAGCTGATTGCGAACAACCACACAAGTCAGCGAAATTAGCGAAACTTAGGAGAAATAGGATGCCCATTAGACCCCACGGTGGAAGACTCATAGACCGAGTCGCCAAAGGTGACGATCGTGAGAGACTGCTCAAGGAAGCTGAGAATCTGCAAAAAATCCCTGTTACCGCAAGAGACCGCTTCGATCTGGAGATGATCGCCATAGGAGGCTTTTCCCCCTTGGAGGGATTCATAGGCGAGGATGATTATCACTCCGTCATCGACCGCATGAGGTTGTCGAGCGGCTTGCCCTTCTCGATCCCCATTACGCTCTCAGCCAGTAGAGGGGATGCCGATAAAATCGAAGTTGACAGGAAAACCGCCCTGGCGTCCGAGGAGGGGGAAATCTGTGCCCTCATGGAAGTCAAGGAGAAATACGGATATGATAAAAAGGAGCGCGCCCAGAAGGTTTTCAAGACCACCGATGAAGCTCACCCCGGGGTGGCAGCAACTTTTCGGATGAAGGAGGTGTTGCTGGGAGGACCGATCACGCTCCTGAATCGGATGAAGCACGATGAATTCAACGAGTATCGCAAAGACCCCGCCGAGACTCGACAGATGTTCGAGGAACTCGGCTGGAAAACTGTCGTGGCTTTCCAGACCAGGAATCCGGTCCATCGCGCTCACGAGTATTTGCAGAAATGTGCCATGGAGATGGTGGATGGATTATTGTTACATCCGATCGTCGGCGAGACCCGGGGGGAAGATATCCCTGTAGATGTGCGGATGCAGTGCTACATCGACCTGCTGAACGGTTACTATCCGAAGGATCGCGCCAAGCTGGTGGTCCTCCCCACTTCCATGAGATATGCCGGCCCCAAGGAAGCAATATTCCACTCCATCATGAGAAAGAATTTCGGCTGCACCCATTTCATCGTTGGTCGGGATCACGCCGGTGTAGGGAACTACTACGGCACCTACGATGCCCACTACATTTTCGATGAGTTTGAACCCGGAGAGCTGGAGATCCAACCGATATTCTTTGAGCATGCTTTCTACTGCAATAAATGCGGAAACATGGCCTCCACCAAGACCTGTTGTCACGACAAATCCGAGCACGTGTTCTTGTCCGGGACGATGGTTCGACAGATGTTGCGAGAGGGAAAGTGTCCGCCCCCGGAGTTCACCAGACCGGAGGTGGCGCAAATCCTTCTGGATGCGGTTAAGACCGGTAAGTGGAAGTAGTTGCCGAGGAACTTCGCCATCAATGAACCGTTGAAGAGTAGGATCCAGAGAGACGAGGAAGATTGAATGTCAAACGATAGAAAAGTATTGGTGATCGGCTTAGATTGCGCTACTCCCCAGCTGGTCTTCGACCAGTGGAAAGACAAACTCCCAAACCTGGGAAAGCTGATCGATGGCGGCTCTTACGGAGAGTTGGAGAGCACCATCCCCCCTATCACCGTCCCCGCCTGGATGTCGATGGTGACCTCCAAGGACCCGGGTACTTTGGGATTTTACGGCTTCAGGAATCGAAAGAACTATTCCTACGATGAGATGTTCTTTGCGACCTCAACCGTGGTCAAAGAGAAGACCGCCTGGGATATTCTTTCGGAACAGGGCAAGAAATCGATTGTCGTTGGGGTGCCACCGGCCTATCCCCCAAAACCACTCAACGGGAATCTGCTCTCCTGCTTTCTAACCCCGGGACCGGAGAGCGATTATACCTATCCCAAGGAGCTGAAAAGTGAGATCGTCACTAACTGTGGCGGTTACATCTTCGATGTGATGAACTTCCGCACTGAAGACAAAGAGAAGCTCTTGAGGGATATCGATGAGTTGGCGGAGAACCGCTTCGGAGTCACGAAGTATCTCATGCAGAACAAGGACTGGGACTTCTGCATGTTCGTGGAGATGGGGGTGGATAGAATCCATCACGGCTTCTGGAAGTATTTCGATAAACAGCATGTCCTCTACGAGCCCGGGAGCAAGTATGAAAGTGCAGTAGAGGATTTTTACATCAAAATCGACCAGATGATCGGGGATCTGCTCTCTATCGCCGGCGACGACACCGTTGTCCTGGTGGTCTCCGACCACGGGGCCAAGAGAATGGACGGAGGTTTGTGCTTCAACGAATGGCTAATGCGGGAGGGTTTCTTGACTCTAAAGCAGAAACCCGAAGGTCGAATGCAGGTCAAGCACGACAACATCGACTGGTCCAAGACCAAGGCCTGGGGCTCGGGAGGGTATTACGGACGGTTGTTCATGAACGTGCAGGGTCGCGAGCCGCACGGGATCATCCCCAAGGAGGATTACGAGAAGGTTCGCTCTGAACTGGTGGAAAAGTTAGAGGCTCTAACCGACATGCATGGAAAGGTGATGGGCACCCGTGCCTATCGTCCGGAGGAGATCTATTCGACTGTCAACAATATTGCGCCGGACCTCATCGTTCTCTTTGGAGACCTCTTTTGGCGCTCGGTCGGCACCGTCGGTTTCGGCACTATTCACACTCTCGAGAACGACACCGGGCCGGACGACGCCAATCACGCCCAGCACGGAATCTTCATCAAGTACGACCCCAGAGGTGAGGGCACGAAAGGTGAGTTGGAAGGACTCCACTTGATGGATGTTGCGCCGACAATCCTCAGCCTGTTCGGAATCGAGCCACCGAAGGACATGAAGGGAAAGATCATTCAATGATAGGTAGCGGAGAGCTTTAGCTCTCCACAATGGAAGCCTAAAGGCTTCCGCTACATTGTGTGTGACCGTGATGAGAATCGACTCCTACAGCTTTGGACAGATTGTGATTGACGGTGAGAGCTACACCGAAGATGTGATCGTCTTCCCGGACCGGGTCAGGAGTAACTGGTGGCGGAAGAGTGGACACGAGGTGTGCGTTGAGGATTTGAGTGAGGTCTTGGAAGAGAAACTGGAAACGTTGATAATCGGCACCGGTGCTTACGGTGCAGTCAAGATTCCGCCGGAGACCGTGGAACGTTTGCAAGCCGAGGGAATAAAGCTCATCCCCGAGAAGACGGACGAGGCCGTTAGGACGTTCAACAGGTTGGTGAAAACAGAAAAGATTGCCGCCGGGCTGCATTTGACCTGTTAATTCGTGATGTAGACCGGGTTGTCTCAACCCGGTTGCAAGGTTGAGACAACCTTGCCTGTGATATTTCGGCGAAAACGTTAATTAGAGAATAGGAGGAGAGTGAATCGTGGGAAAAGGTTTCACAGTATGGTTCACGGGGCTTTCAGGTTCTGGTAAGACCGCCATTTCCAAGTTTGTTGAAAAGGAGATTCTCAAACAGGGTCGAGAAGTCGAGGTCCTCGATGGAGACGTGGTGCGGACTCACATCTCCAAGGGCCTGGGATTCTCCAAAGAGGACAGAGATGCTCATATCTCGAGATTGGGTTGGCTGGCCTCTCGCTTCAGCCATTACGGGGTGCCGGTCATCACCGCCGCAATCTCCCCCTATAAGGATATTCGCAATAACTGTCGGCAGATGATAACCTCCGCCGGCGGAATTATGGTGGAGGTATACTGCGAGTGCGATCTGGACACTCTGGTTAAACGGGACGTCAAGGGACTTTACAAGAAGGCCATAGCCGGGGAGATCAAGAATTTCACCGGCGTCTCCGACCCTTACGAAGCGCCCGACAATCCCGAGGTAGTCTGCTACACAGCTAAGGAGACTGTGGAGGAATCAGCCCAGAAAGTAATCGACAAGCTCTACGAGTTAGGTTGTCTGAAGAAGAAGGGTGAAGCCGATGAGCCATACTCCGAAGAGGAGAAAAAGGAGATAGACAAGCGCCTGGAGGCTCTGGGTTATCTCTAATATGACATCGGCGGTGTGACAATTTCAGTATGGGAGGGTCACGTCGCGCAATCACATCTGCAATTGCACTGAAGGAAATTCCATGGGCCTATTCTCGAAAAAGAAGAAGAAGGTCGTAGTTGTCGGCATCGACGGGGTGCCGTACACATTCATAAAGAAACATATCGCTGCCGGGGATCTGCCCAACTTCAAAGCCCTCCTGGAGAAAGGCGACTTCCGCCGGATGAACTCGGTGATGCCGTGTATATCCTCGGTAGCCTGGTCGAGCTATATGACCGGCTGCAATCCGGCCAAGCATAACATCTTCGGCTTCATCGACAGGAAACCGAACCCCTTCGATATGTTCATACCGACCAGTATGAACATGAAGGCCCCCACCCTGTGGCAAATCCTGAGCGAGAACAAGCTCCGAGTAGTGGTGATAAACGTGCCGGTGACATATCCGCCCAAGGAGGTAAACGGAGTCCTCATAGGCGATTTCTTGGCTACGGATTTGCGCAAGGCAGTATATCCACAGTCGGTGTTCGAGAAGCTTGATTCTATCGGGTATCGCATAGATGTTGATGCCTGGGCCGGGAGAAAGGATAAAGACAAGTTCCTCGAGGATATCAACTACACCATTGACAAACGTATTGAGGCTGCGTACTGGCTTTTCGAATCCCAGAAGTGGGACTTCTTTCAACTGCACATCATGTGCACCGACCGGATAAACCACTTCCTGTGGGAGGAATACGAAGCCGACGATCCCAAATACGGACCTCAGTTCTTGGCATTCTACAAGAAGATCGACAGCTTCCTCGGAGACATGGAGAAGAAGGTTGGCGAGAATAGCGAGTTCATTGTTCTCTCTGATCACGGTTTCTGTTCTGTTAAAAAAGAGGTATTCACTAACTACTGGTTGGAAAAGGAAGGATACTTGAAGTTCAACAAAGAGAAACCGTCCAACCTAAAGGACGTGAGTCCAGAGACCAGGGTGTATAGCCTCATACCGGGGAGGTTTTTTGTCAATCTCAAAGGGCGAGAGCAGTTCGGCTCTATCGAACCCGGTGCGGAATACGAAAAGGTGCGTGATGAATTGAAAGAGAAGCTTCCCACCATGACTGACCCTGAGACGGGCGACAAAATCATCCGCAAGGTGTACAGACGAGAGGAGATTTACAGCGGTCCCTATTTCGAGCAAGCTGCTGATATTATTGCGGACCCTCAGGACGGTTACGACCTGAAGGCAAATCTGAATCAGGAGCAGTTGGCACTCAAAGGATCGCTGGAGGGTATGCACACATATGATGATGCCTCCTTATATATACGCAGTCGGCAGATAAAGAGTAACTCCCTGTGGGTAGCGGATCTGATGCCAACTATCCTCTCCCTATTTGAAGTAAATGTCCCCGAGCATGTGGATGGTAAGGTAGTAGTGTAACGCCTTGACTTCCTCCACCCTACTACTATTTTAGTGCACGTCGTAAGGAATACACTGAGTATCAGCGACACATTAACATGAGATTCAAAGGGAAAGTTGCCTTAGTGACGGGGGGGTCACGCGGAATCGGGAGGGCCATATCGTTACGCTTCGCTTCAGAGGGCGCAAACATCGTCCTTAACTTCTTCAGGAATCGAAGCGCCGCCGAGGCCACAATGGCGGAGATAAAATCGAGGGGTGTTGAGGTCTTAGAGGCTCGAGGCAACATCGGCAACCCTCAGGGAGTCGACAAGATCTTTGCGAAGATAAAAGAACAGTTCGGGAAACTGGATATACTGGTGTCCAATGCCGCCCTGGGAAGTTTCACCCCGGCTTTGGACATTGACGATCAGGCCTGGGATTTGGCGATGGAGGTAAACGCCAAGGCGTATCTGCATTGCGTCCAGAGAGCCAAAGAGATGATGCCCTCGGGCGGCAAGATTGTCGCTATTACGAGTCTGGGGTCACAGCGATACATAAAGGGGTATGGCTCCATAGCGGTCTCAAAAGCGGCGATCGAGACTCTGACGAGATACCTAGCAGTGGAATTGGCTCCACAAAGAATAAACGTTAACACCGTCTGTGGAGGTTTCATAGATACTGAAGCTCTGAGGAGCTTGCCCGCTTTCGAGAATCTCAAGCAGCAAGTCATCACCCGGACACCAGGTGAACGCCTGGGTCGACCGGAGGACATTGCCGATGTGGTTACCTTCCTCTGCTCTGAGGACTCGCGCTGGATCACAGGACAGACTATAATTGTTGACGGGGGATTCTCCCTCACTTAACTGTTTTAGCCGGCACCACCGTCACATACCTTGTCAGTGTTAGAAATATGATTTGGGTGAAAGGACTCAGGTAGTGGGCAGTGCGATATCGGATGATCGCTATTAGCTGGTAACCGGATGGCACAGACAAAACATGGAAAGTTAAAGGAAAGAGGCCATAAAAGATTTGACATCATGTTGCGGGTTGGGTATACTGAAAGTGTAAGATCTATTTGATAGTTGTAGTTGACGATAGTAGTTTTCTATCAAGCGTAAGGAGGTCAGTAAATGGCAAAGGCTGGCAGAGTTGGAATCCGAGGAAGGATTGAGTCCGCAAGGAGAAAGGTTAAGGACTTAGAAGCAAAGAAGCTTCAGATGGACAAGGAGATCGACATTCTTGATAAGTATGTTGAGGCTTGTCGGTTCATCCAAGCGACGGAGAGAGGCGGCAGCAGACGGATGGCGGCGCGAAAAGCGGCCAGGCCCTCGAGAGCAAGGGTCGCTAGACGCTTAAAAATGCCGACAAAAGCGGGGGCCGGAGAACGCTTCAAGGGCATGAAGATTGCGGACGCGGTTGAGATTCTGCTGAAGCGATCGGGGGTGTCACTGAAAGTCTCCGAGATGGTCAAGCGCCTCCGGGCCGGAGGAATAAAGATCTCATCCAAGGTGCCCGGTGCCAGCGTTACCGCGGCCCTGCGAAGACATCCTGGCAAATTCAAAATGACCAAGCCGGGCTTTTATGCCCATGTCAAGAAATAGGATCTGAGAGGATTGATGGAGAGTTCACGGGATAGGGTTCGAAAACCTATCTGAATTCACCACTCTTCTCAAGCATTTCCAGCTTTCGGACCTCCCCGAAGATTATCAGAATATCTCCGGGTTGAATCATGGTGTCGGGGGGAGGGTTGAAAAGGACTTCCTTGCTGGCCTTCTTTATTCCTATGAGATTGAAACCGGTCTCTTCCCGAAGGGCAGAATCCTTCAGAGTTTTCCCAGCAATTGGACTACCGGGGTCAACCTGAACTTCCTCAATGGTCAGCCCGGTATCTTTGTCCAACTCCCCCAGCCTCAGAAAATCTCCCACGTAGGGCTGTAAGGTCGCAATTGCCATGCGATTTCCCCCGATGATGTAAGGGGAAACCACCTTGTTGGCACCGGCACGGTAGAGCTTCTTCTCTGCAGAGGAAGAATCCGCCCTGGCAGTGATGAAGAGATCGGGACTCAACTGGCGCGCAGTCAAGGTGATAAAAACGTTGTCAGCCTCAGAGGCGATTGTTGAAACCAATCCCTTCGCCCGCTCTATGCCGGCCTCGATGAGAGTGTGGTCCTCGGTAGAATCTCCCTGAAGATAGATGACGTCCTCACAGGTGAACTCCTCCACGAGAGCTGGATCCTTTTCCACGACGACAAAGGGCACGCCGCGTTGCCTAAACTCTCTACAGACCTGTTTGCCCACTCGACCGTACCCACAAATGATGTAGTGATCTTTGATCTTCCGCAACTGTTTCTCCATTTTTCTCCTCCCCAAAAACTCCTGGAGTTCCCCCTCGACCAATAACTGCGCTAAGGTCCCTATGGTATATGCCGCGCCGCCTACACCGAAGATTATGAGCAGGACCGTGAAGATCCGTCCCTGCGGGGAAAGGGCGTGAACCTCGCGGAAGCCCACGGTGGCCAAGGTTATCGCGGTCATATAGAGTGCGTCCAGAAACTTCCAGTGCTCGATGAGCATGTAGCCAATGGTACCCGTGCCGAAGATCACGACCAGCACCATGAGCAGGATGCGGAATCTGGTTTCGGTACGAAGCGCCGCCATGTTACCTGCTATCGGAGTAAAGTTGACTGGAAGTGGACGGGCACGTCATCCTGAAAAAGTCAAGAGCGAATGAACCCAGCAAATGAAAACAGCTGAGACTGTCTAAAGCTCTCCTCGCTCCAACAGAATCTGATAGTACTCCGGGTACTCCTCCCTGAGGAAGCGTTCATAAGTCTTGGCGGAAGCGGGTTGATCCGTTGCCTGGTAGCACTTCAACAGGTAGCGATATACCTCCTCCAACAAGAGGAAATCTCCGGCATATATGATCACCCTGCTGGCGGCGGCGATGCACTTGCGTGGCTGCCCGGCCTTGAAATATCCCTTCATGAGGCCAAACTTAATATAAGGGCTGAGCATACTCTTCTGGAAAGTGATATCGATTTCCTCGAACGTGGGATAATCGGAGCGGCGATAGACGAAGGATTGGAAGGGTTGATCTTCTTCGACCTTTAGCTTTGAGGCCTTCTGGGCGATGGTTCCCTGCCGAAGATGATAGTCGAAGCTCTCCGGGTCGATGAGCTCCAAGATCTCTCTCTCCGTCGGCGGTGTCGGTCTAACCAGAAGAGTGACAAAGTTCGACTCCAGTCTCTTCGACATAAGAATCCCTCCGAACTTGTAGTCGATCTCCAGGACCGCCTTCAAGGTGTAAAAATCGGGCTGAGAGAAGGGGTAGCTTCGCAGCTCGGGATTGTAGTCGAAGTATATGAGGCCTTTTATTCTCTTCACTTCTCCCTTCTTGAAGGGAGCATACTCTGCAGTGACAGTGCCGGAGGATTTCGGTGGCCAGAAGACTCTCCGGGGTTCCTGGGCACCCCGGTTGTAATAGACGGAGGCGGCAGTCGAGATCGGCTCAAAGGGGATTTCACGAAGAAGAATCTCCCTCCCTTCGTTCTCCAACCTCACCGAATAGAAGACCGGTTCCCCAGCAATAATCTGCTCTTGGGCCAGTTTTAATTCCAGAAGGAGCTCAACCGCCTCCCCGGAGAAAGCCGTAACCGTCAGTGTCAGAACCACGAGAAGTGCTGGCAGAGCAATCCTCCTTATATCGAAGAGTGAGATCATGAAAACGCTCCAGAGCTACGCGACCTTGTGCCTCCTTTACCTCAGAGTTTTTCTTCCCGATTGAGCAACACCCAGCTATAGGCTTTACCCCTCTTAACCTTGAGCAGGATCAGTCTTTTATTTTGGTTCGCATCCAGAGCTTCCTTGAAACTCCCCAAATCGGTGACCTCCCGTCCCTCCACAAACTTGACGACGTCAGCCTCCATAAGCTGCCCAGTTCTGGCCACTCCCCCAACCTCAACATAGGAGACGAAAACACCCTCCCTGTCCTCGAGCATGTACCGTCTGAATATCTGATCAGTGATCTCCTGAACCGTGAACCCCAAATCCTCCAACTCCAGCTCTTCCGGCTTGATCTTGGGCTGCAGTCCGACGCCGACATTGACCCTTGCTTCTTTCTCTTCCCGGATTATGTCCAAGGTGACCTCGCTCCCCACGGTGGTGGAGGATACCAAGAGCTGAAACTGGTTTAGATCCTCCCGCTTCTCTGCGGAGACCACTTGACCATTGAAAGAGGTGATGATGTCTCCAGGTAGAAGTCCGGCCCTCTCTGCAGGCGAATCTGGCATCAGATCCGAGACCAGTATCCCCTGCAAGGACTTGTCTCCGAAATACTCCGCGAACTCCCGGGACAGAGGTTGCATGAAAATCCCCAGCCAACCGCGGTCGATGTTCCCGGTGGCAAGCAGTTTTTCCTTGACCTCAATGGCAATGTTTATCGGCACCGTGAATCCCTGGCCGCGACCATACCCGATTGAATTGATTCCGATCACCTCTCCTCTTAGGTTCACCAGAGGTCCGCCGGAGGAGCCGGGGTCGATGGCAGCATCGGTCTGTATAAAATTGCTCAGAAACGGGGTCTGAGTGGGGAGCTGAAGCACTCGCCCCTTCCCGGAAACAATCCCGAAGGAGACGGTGCGGTCGAAACCGTAAGGGTTGCCGACCGCAATCACCCACTCCCCAACCTGAACCTTGTCGGAGTCACCTAATCTGGCGACCTTCAATCTCTCCGGGCACTCGATCTTAATCAGTGCCAGATCGGTCTGCTTGTCCACCCCGACAACAACTGCCGGATACTCCAATTTGCTTTCCAGGGTTACCTTGATCGACTGAGCCTTGTCGACCACGTGGTCGTTTGTCAGGATGTGTCCCTGCTCATCAACTATCAAGCCGGAGCCCAAAACCTCGAATTTCTGAGCGTCGCGCTTCTGAACGACCTCAATATGCACTACCGAGGGTTTTATCTCCTCGGACACAGAAATTATCAGATTCTTCAGAGCCTCGAAGGTCTTTAAGACCTCCCGGTCGCCTCCGATAGAACAGGAGGGGACTATCAGGAAAGCGACGGCCATAGCTGCCAACAACACCAATCTAATGGCTTGCATCCTATTCTTTCCCATTTTGACAGATATATTAAGGAAAGGTGGGGGGATGGTCAAGCAAATAATTTCTTGTAATTGCTGCAATGGGGCCGCAGTTTCAGATACTGCGGATTGATTGCTCTCTTATAGGTGATTGCCAGGTATCGAGATTTGCTGACCAAGAACGGAACAAAGTGTTCACATCTGACGTAAGATTAGTCCTGAAGCATAAAAAAATCGATGCCGGAGTTGATTTTGTGGAATAAAACACTATAATGAATGCTCGTAGGAGAAACTCAGACTCGGAGGGTGCCCAAGAGTGAACAATTCTGGAGCTACGATCAAGAATCTGCTAGTGCTTTCGACACTGGCGCTGTTTTTCATAGCTGTCGGCATATTTGTGGCCTCCAATCTGAACCTGCCGGGAGAAACCGAGGCCGAGATTGGGGAAGGACAGTCGCCATTCCGCGACAGCTTCCTTTATGGGCAACACAGCCCCTTCGCCACCATTGCTGAAAGGGTCAAACCTGCGGTTGTGAATATTTCCGCGGAAAGCGTCAGAGAGAGCCCCTATCACCAATTCTTTCCCTATGATGATGAGTTCTTCCGGAGGTTTTTCGGCATCCCTCCCGAACGGTTTCGCAGGCCGCAGAAGAGCAGGTCTCTGGGAAGCGGTTTCGTCGTCACCGAAGACGGGTACATAGTCACCAATAACCACGTAGTCAGGGACGCCGATAAGATAACCGTAAAGCTTTCTGATAAAAGCCAGTTCCGGGCGGAATGGGTGAGGACCGACCCGGAGACAGATTTGGCGGTCTTGAAAGTGGAGGCTGAGTATAGGTTGCCGACAGTCGAACTGGGTGATTCCGACTCCATCCGGGTGGGCGATTGGGCAATGGCGATAGGCAATCCCTTTCCGGAGCTGGGGCTCGATCGCACCGTGACCGTTGGCGTCATATCGGCACTGGGGAGAAAAGGGTTCTCGTTCGGAGCAGAGAGTCCCTCCTACCAGGATTACATCCAGACTGACGCCTCCATCAACCCCGGCAATTCCGGGGGGCCCTTGGTTGGGATCAGCGGTCAGGTAATCGGGATCAATTCCGCAATCATCAGCCCTTCTGGCGGCAACATCGGCATCGGTTTCGCCATCCCCATAAACCTGGCCAAGCCGGTTATCGAACAACTAATCTCCTCCGGGACGGTGGCGAGGGGTTACCTGGGGATTATGCCTCAACAGATTGATAAGGACATGGCCGAGGCGCTGAATTTAAGCACCACGGAGGGAGTTCTGGTATCAGAGGTGACCGAAGACTCCCCAGCGGAGAAGGCTGGTTTTAAAGTCGGGGATGTCATCCTGAAGTTCGCGGGAAGCAGAGTGGCGGACCTGACGCAGTTCCGGTTGTTAGTGGCCTCCAAGAAGCCAGGCGAGCAGGTGGAGGTCGAAGTTCTGAGAGATAAAAAAGCAAAAGCTCTCAAGGTTAAGCTGGGGGACCGGGCTGAGTACCTAAGGTTGGCCTCCGCTGAGAGGCAAGGTGACAAACCGGAGACATATTGGCTCGGACTTGAGGTCGTCACCATGACTCCGGAGTTGGCTCAGCAATATAATATTAAGTATCTTCGCGGGGTTCTCATCGTCGGTATCTATCCCGGGAGTGCCGCCGACGATTCCGAACTCCAAAGACTGGATATCATCGTGGAGATAGACGGGAGGCGCATAGAGACTGAGAAAGCCTACAATGAGGTCGCTAAGTCGTTGAAAGACCGCAAGAAAGCTGTTTCGTTCTTTGTGAGCCGAGGGGGCACCAATCAATTCGTGGCAGTTAGACCGGAATGAGCTGGAAAAGGGAATCTGTCTGGAAGAAATGTGAGCAGGAAAAAAACTGGGAACCTTTTTTGCACTGGTTCGTTTAAGTTTTGGATGATTGTAACCGTAAACTGGCCCTAACACGGTGACTTAACCCAGCTTTTGAGGAGCGTGGTAGAAAATTGGCGAAAGCTTCCAGAAGGTATCGCAACGAGGATCGTTCTTTAGATCTCTATCTCAGAGAGATCGGGGAGACCCCACTGATTACCGCTGAAAAAGAAGTAGAGTTAGCTAAGAGAATCAAACTGGGCGACCACGAAGCCCTGGAGAGGCTGACCAAGGCTAACTTACGCTTCGTTGTTTCGGTGGCAAAGCAATACCAGAACCAGGGATTGTCGCTTGCCGACCTCATTAACGAGGGGAACATCGGCCTTATAAAGGCCGCCAAGAGGTTCGACGAGACCCGTGGCTTTAAGTTCATCTCCTACGCCGTCTGGTGGATTCGGCAGGCGATTCTGCAGGCACTTGCAGAACAGTCACGCATTGTGCGTCTGCCGCTGAATCGAGTGGGGACTTTGCACAAGATCGGGAAAGTCTCTTCCAGCCTGGAACAGGAGTACGGTCGGGAGCCCTCTCCGAATGAGATCGCCAGGGAGTTGGAGCTCTCCGAGTTGGAGGTCTCTGACACCCTCAAGATCTCTAACTCCCACCTCTCCCTGGATGCTCCCTTCTCGGTCTCGGAGGACAACAGCCTGATCGACGTCTTAGAGGACGAGTTCCAGCCCTCCCCGGACGAGAACCTCTTGGACGACTCTCTGAGGATTGAGATCGAGAGAGCGCTGGATACCCTCACCCCGAGAGAGGCGGAGGTGATCAACCTCTACTTCGGTCTGAACGGCGAGAAGGCTCTGACGCTGGAGGAGATTGGAGCCAGGTTCGGGTTGACTCGCGAGAGGGTTCGGCAGATCAAGGAGAAGGCCATCAGGAGACTGAGGCACACTTCCCGTTCGAAGTCCCTCCGTGCCTATCTGAACTAGTTATCACGACACCAAGGAATTGCGGGCAAAGCCGACTGGCTTTGCCCTTTGCTTTTTGATGCTGAACTCAACGTAGAAACGAGTAGGCTGACTCAGCTCTTCCCGGCGAGGTTTTTCTGCACCAGAAGCTCCCCAAGTTCGAAAGCCTTCTTTAGGGTCTGTGGCTCTGCTGCAACCTTCCCCTTTCCCCAGGATTTGCTGATGTAGGAAATCTGTCCGACGCCCTCGATACTTGCCCAGGCGAAGAAACCGGCAATTACCTTGCGAGCACATTCAAACTCTTGTCTCTCCCCTCCCACCAAAACCATCGCTCCTGACCTCTTCTTGTGAATTAGCTCTTTCAAATAGAAATCGCCTTTTTTGTTCTCGCTGGGAGTTAACGGCCGCACACAGTTGCAACGGTCAATGAAAAGCTTCATCTGGGCGGAGACGGTGTCGAAGTAGATCGGAGAGCCAAGCACAAAGCCGTCATACTCTCTCAACTGCTGATAAAGGGGATCCATGTCGTCATGCAGAAAACACAACTCCGGCTCGGGGCTCTTCCCACATGACTGACACGGCTGTATGGCCAGTTCGTTCAGAACGACATGCTTGCACTCGGCCCCAGCGCTCTCCGCGCCTCTTAGAATCTCACTGATCAGTATCTCGGTGTTGCCCCCTCCGATCGGAGAACCATTCAAACCCAAGATCTTCATTGCTGACGTCCTACTTCTCCAAACTGAAACCAGAATCTCCCAAATATATCCTCTCCGGAGGAGACAGGCAACTGCAACACTCCTCCTTGACCGACCTGAGCTTGGTTAGCGCTTGTTGGACCCACCGGGCTCTTCGGTAAGAAGGAATTGGGAATTATTATATGGGAAAGGGGGAAAGCGCTCTGCTATCTGCCATTTGGTTTTCACCGCTGGTAGCGCCGGTTTTCGGCTTGACTTCAGTCGCCTTAAGTATATTTTATCGCCGTGCAGAAAGGTTTTGGAAAAACGGCCACACAGGCCCTCCTCATAATACTCCTTTCCGGAGTGGTGGGGATCGTTTACAACGCCACCTCTTCTAAAGGAATATCGCTCATCGGACACTGGGCAGAAGCTGACTCCACCGGATTTCTAATCCCCCTCTCATATCAAAAAGGGGATTCCTTGATCACCCTGGCCGAGGCCATCACAAAATACCAGTCCCAGAACACCATCTTCTTGGATGCTCGCTATAAGGAGGATTACGAGCTGGGACACGTTCGAGGGGCGATAAACCTCTCCTTCGATGATTTCTACGAGCTGTTGCCGGAGGTGGAAGAAAGGCTATCCAAAGAGAAAGAAATAGTCACCTATTGTGGCGAGATCGATTGTGACATCTCCCTGTTTTTGGGAAGGCTCTTGAAGGAGGAGGGTTACGAAAGGGTGATGGTGATGGTGCAGGGATGGGAAGGGTGGACGAAGGCCGGCTTGCCAACTTCGAAAGGTCCAAACCCCTGAAATGAGCATCGTCAAGACCCTCCTCGCCGGTAAGTACACGACCATGCTTTTCAGGCTGGCGCTGGGGGCGATTTTCATATACGCCAGCGTAGATAAGATCGCTCATCCGGCCGATTTCGCCAGAGCTATTTTTTATTATCGAATCTTGCCTGTCCCCCTCGTCAACGTCTTAGCGGTGGTTCTACCCTGGGCCGAACTTCTCGCGGGGATTCTTTTGATCCTCGGTATCTTCACGAGAGGCAGCGTCCTTCTCATAAATCTTATGCTGATAGTTTTCATCGTTGCCATCGCCTACAATGTCCTTCGAGGCGTGGACATCGCTTGCGGATGTTTCACCGTCTCGCCCACCGCGAAAAAGCACGGCTTGAGTCTTCTCTATAGAGATATAGGCATGCTCCTGATGGGGCTGCAGATATACTTCTTTGACAGGGGACTCCTCAGCCTTGCGAGGCGTAACCAAACTCGAGGTTCATGATTCCCTTGGTGACATTTCACCCTCTCTCATTCCTGATTTCACTACAGGAAACCGCAGAGTTAGTGAGGAATTGTTGAATGAGAGGAATAACGTTCCTTTTCGCATTCGTGTTGCTGTTCTCGACCATATTCTTGCTTTCGTGCGGCTCAGGAGAAGAACGTTTGAAGATCTCAACTCCCCGTGGAGTTGAATTGGAAACCATCCTGGATAGGCCTGAAGGCACCACGAAGTTTCCCGCGGTTGTGATTGCTCCCGGTCAGGGCTATCACATGCGACTTTCTCTGTTTGAGAAATTGGCCGAGGCGTGTGTCCAAAACGGCTTCGTCTGTCTGCGCTTCGATTGGGATTTCTACACTAAAGGTGGGCAGCCCTCCTCTGACTTCACCAACGAGAAAGACGACCTTTCAGCGGCGATAGACTACTTGAAGGCATTGGATTTTGTCGACCGCGACAAGATCTTCATCTGCGGCAAATCGGTCGGTGCTCTGGTTGGAATTGACATCGCCCGTCAGGACCAGAGCTTGAAGGGATTGATCATCCTGACCTTCGCGCTGCATCCACCTCGTCCTCCCTACAGCGTCTGGCCCGAAGCTCAGAGGCTCCAAGAGGTGGAAATCCCGGTGCAAATAGTCTCGGGGAAATCTGACCCGATTTGCCGCAGAGAGGTTTTAGACTCCTTAGTGAGCACCCTAACTCAAGAGCCGGAGCTGGTATACGTAAACGGAAATCACAGCTTGAAGGGTGATACTGTCGAGGAAACCGAAGGTAATGAAACCAGAGCGGTCGAGGCCGTTATAGATTTTATGAGGAGAAACCTGTAGTCCCCGGTCGGCTGAGGCAACTATTCACAATCAAAGAGAGAATTCCCGGTCTCGAGGCCAGATGAGGAATGCAGCTAGTCTAAGTAGCCCAAAGCCCGCAGGTGGTCTTTGGTGGCCTCCTCAAACTCGAAGATCTCTCCGCTTTCGTCATATTTGATCAAACCAGGAACAGACTCTAGTTTCTTCACGCAGTCTTCAACTTTCTCCTGATTCTCCTCAGCGAGATTCGCTCTCTCGCCTCGAGGCGAGGTCAGATCGAACAGGAGACGACTACCGTTGGCGAACCAGATGAATTTCCAACCTTCGCCCCGCATCGAGATCTGCTCCCCTTCGTAGCGATCGAAATCTAAGTGCGAAAACTTCTTTTTAAGAGCCTCCCTGTCGGGGAATTCACCTTTGGCGGCGATGATGTGACGGGTGAGGACGAATTCCCGTGTGGAGTTGTCAATATCCCTCAAGTCTTCACCCTGGAACCTGTGAGGATCGAAGTCAGCGCCGGCGATTTGCCCGACGGTGGTGAAAAGGTCGATGGTTGAAACTACTTTGTCCACCCTCGCTCCCGGCGAGAACAGTTTGGGATGGCGAATAATCAGGGGAACCTTTACCACCTCTTCTAAGGCACAAAAGCCGTGAGAGATGAAACCATATTCTCCGAAGAACTCCCCGTGATCGGCAGCGATTATCACCACCGTATCGTCGAGGATACCGGTCTTCTCCAGAAAGCTAATTAACTCCCGGATATGTTCATCCACGTAAAAGATGAGCCCGTCGTACAGGTTAAGAAGGGCACGACGGTCAACCTCAGAGATCCTTCCAGTCTCCCGAAGGAAAAGCCCCATGTCGCGATATTGCCACTCCTGAATTCTCTTGTAATCATCAGGGGAGGTCTCGCCATTGTCGAAGAGATCGAAATACCGCTTCGGAGTGTAATAGGGATGATGAACACTGTAGTGAAGGTAGGTGAAGGTAGGGCCTTCTTTGTGGTTCTTCCGGATGAACCTTTTGGCCTGCTCGGTCATGAACAAGACCAGGGGAATCTGCTTCGGTCTTAAGAACAGCTTGGCAATGGTTCCGTAATCCAGGACCTTAAAGAAATTCCTCTTGTTGTAGTAGTAGAATTTGTCGAAGCCGCGGTCGAAGCCGGTGTCGTAACTTACCCAGGGATTGAAGGAGACGCAGGAGGTTTTATATCCTGCTCGAGACAGCAATTCCGGAAGGAACTCCAGTTTCCTCGTATAAAAGTTTATCGCCCTCTGGGAGGCTGGGAGATAATGCCCGGTCATGATGGAGGCCATGGAAGGCAGGGTCCAGGCGCCGGGGGCGATGGCATTCTGATACAGGGTCGAGGATTTTGCAAACTCGTCCAGGAATGGAGAGGTGTTCTTGGAATAGCCGTAACAACCGAGGTGGTCGGGCCGAGCACTGTCTATCAGGATGAAGAGTATGTGAGGCTTTTGCATTCTGGTCCTGTCAACTTACTTGGTCGGGGACAAAAATAAGCCTTAAGATGCGAAAAGCAAATTCTTTGTCTACGAACCCTATTCCTGCCTCAGCAAATGCAGATTGCCTATTCTTACGTTCTTCAATCCTTTCTTTTCGGCAATATGTTTGCAAGCTTCAGCATGGCTCCGGGAGGTGGTCGGTAAATCCGACATATAGAAGTGGGGGTGAAATCCTAAAAGAGCATACGGTATGTCAGGATTGAGGGAAGCAATGAAGGTCGCGATGTTTCCCACCTCCTCCTCATCGATGTATCCGGGAACCAGAAGAGTGCTGGCAACGAGGAAAGGAAGCTGCGGCCTTTTCTTGACGAACTCTGCCAGAAAGGCGAAGTTCTCCAGGGTTCTCTTGTTCGTAATCCCGCAGAGTGCCAGGTTCAGTTTCTCATCAAACGTTTTCAGGTCGAATTTGACAGATCCCCCGGACTTGAGTGAAAGCTCCGCCATCTTATTGAGATAAGGTCGGCTGACACTTCCGTTGGTCTCCCAGCAGATGCGCAGTGGACGATCACGATTGTCCTCCAACGCTTCTTCTGAAGTTGCTATGGCGTGCCGAACCTGGGGAGTCGGATCTCCGCCGAAGTAGCAGATGCAGGCGGTTCGGGAGTCAACCTTGGAGGCAAGCTCTGAGCTGCTGGTAAATCTCCGTGCGTATGTTAGCTGGCGATAATGCCAGTTCTGGCAGAACAGACAATTGAAGGTGCAAGCTTTGTAGAACACCGCCAGGTTTTTGAAACCATATTCCGGTCCCGAGGAGTAGGAGAAATCTGGGTAACCACTCTGGCTGCCTCCGGCACAGACCCAGTCGGCAACACAATTCGTGGGGAGGGAATCATAATACCAGTCCAGGTTCCCCTCTTCAGGGCCGCCGCCTACGATGCTTCTACCTTCGTTAGTTCGGACTCCACAGTATCCAACCCTGCCCTTCTCGATTTGACAGCGGTTGACGCAAAGGTCACAACTCTTCTGACCTTCCTTTCGGGGGGGCTGCGTCGGCAGACTAAAAGCCTCTCTGCTCTCTCTGTGGACCTCCAAGATGTGAGGGTAAGCCCCCTCAAAGTTATCGCGAATGCACCTCAAGCATACGCTCAGAGGTTCAGAAATAGTCGGCAGCTCTTCGTTGCAGTTAATGCAAATTCCCATATTTCTTTAATAAGATGGAAAGCTGAAGCTTTCCGCTACAGTCCTATGGTTGCAGCATGACGGAAACCTTCAGGTTTCCAGAATTCAACGCCATAAAGAAAACCACGCCGTTTTGAAATTAACGATAGCTGGGTGATTGCGCAAGCATTGGCCGGGGGATTATGACTTTGTAAAGCACGCCGGGAATTGCTATACGACCGCAGCGGCCCGCCTCCGGCCGCTCATAATTCCACCTTCCTCAGACGTAGAGAATTGGTCACCACAAATACCGAGGAAAAGGCCATGGCCGCAGCGGCAATCATAGGGTTCAGCAATATTCTCAAAAAAGGATAAAGCAAGCCAGCGGCAATGGGGATTCCGGCAGTGTTGTAGGCAAAAGCCCAGAAAAGATTCCATTTGATGGTCTTCATAGTTTTTTGAGAGAGCTTGATTGCTCTGACGACTCCCATGAGGTCGTCTTTTATGAGAGTGACGTCGGAGGCCTCCATGGCGACATCGGTCCCGCTTCCAATGGCGATTCCCAAATCCGCCTGAGCCAGAGCCACTGCGTCGTTGATGCCGTCTCCGACCATTGCGACCAACCGCCCCTCACCTTGAAGTTTCTTAATCTCGTCCGCCTTCTGATCCGGCAGAATCTCCGATACGATCCTCTCTATTCCCAGCGGCGAGGCGATCGCTTCGGCAGTTCTCCTGTTATCCCCAGTCATCATAACCACCTCAAGTCCCATCTGGCGCAAAGAATGGACTGCTTCTTGAGAATCTTCCTTCAGGGTGTCAGCGACTGCGATTAGGCCTGCCGCCTGTCCGGCGACTGCTAAAAACATCGCCGTTTTCCCCAGTGAGGTTACCCTTTCGACCTCAGAGAACAATTTAGCCAAATCAATCTGTTCCTTCTCCATCATGCTCTGATTGCCGAGCAAGACCTCCTTGCCATCGACAGTGGCCTTGATGCCGGATCCCGGAAGGGCGCTGAAATTCTTCGGATCCACGAGAGAGATTCCCTGCTCTCTGGCTTTGATCACGACTGCCTTTCCAAGAGGATGTTCAGAGCTTTTCTCCGCGGAGGCCGCAAGTCTTAGCACCTCCTCTTCGGTGAAATCGCGGGAGGTGACTATGTCGGTGACCTCTGGCTCCCCCTTGGTCAGAGTCCCGGTTTTGTCAAAGACAATGGTGTCGATTTTGTGGGCGGTTTCGAGACTCTCCCCGCCTTTTATGAGAACACCAATCTCTGCCCCTTTTCCGGTTCCGACCATAATAGCTGTGGGCGTCGCCAATCCCAACGCACAGGGGCAGGCTATAATCAGAACCGCTACAAAGTTTATCATTGCAAAAGTCAATGCTGGATAGGGGCCGAAAAGAGACCAGACCACGAAGGTGACAACCGCAATGCTGATCACAACGGGAACGAAGATGCCTGCGATTCTGTCCGCCAACCTTTGAATGGGGGCCTTGGAGCCCTGAGCCACCTGGACCATCCTTATTATTTGCGACAGACCCGTATCCCTGCCGACCTTCTTGGCTTCAAACCTGAAGCTGCCGGTCCTGTTCATAGTGGCTCCGATGACTTCATCTCCGAC
>LIZU01000065.1 GCA_001302725.1 candidate division Zixibacteria bacterium DG_27 | reverse complement strand
CAAGGACTGATCCCGGATTTACCCTCCCCAAACGACGAGGTTAGCTCCGAGTCAGTTGCTCGGAGACAAAAACATTGCCCCAGATAGGTTGTTATCTTCGGCGGAAGCTTTGAGGAAACAGAAAAAAAGAGTTCTCTTGATCGGTCTGGATGCCGCCACCTTCGACCTTGTGGCTCCAATGCTGAAAGGCGGAAGTCTCCCAAACTTACAGAGCCTGATAAAAGCCGGGTCCTCGGGGACTTTACTCTCCACCATCCCGGACCTCTCCCCGGTGGCCTGGAGTTCGTTTGCCACCGGGAAAAATGCTGGAAAGCACGGCATCTTCAGCTTCGTGGTCAGCAAGCCCCGAAGTTATGAGATCTCCCTGGCCAACGCCGGCTTGAGGCGGGCGGAGGCATTCTGGAGAATCCTGTCCAGACGAGGCCGCAAGGTGGGGGTGGTCAACATGCCCTTCTCCTACCCTCCGGAGGAAGTCAACGGCTACCTGGTCTGCGGCATGGACGCTCCCGGCACCAGCAGCGATTACACCTATCCCAAGGAGTTGAAATCGGAGATCAAAGAGCTTCTGGGAGACTATACCATCGATTACTCCTTCGTCGGCTCTCTAGAGAGGGAGAATCGGGAGGAGATATTGAGAAGGCTATTCGAGGCCGAAAAGAAACGTTTACAGCTTTCCCTGCACTTGATGAGGAAATTCGACTGGGACCTCTTCTTTGTGGTCTTCGTGGCCTTGGACCGTGTCCAGCATTTCTTCTGGCACCTGATGGAGCCCAATCATCCCCTTTACGACGAAGCCGGAGCAGAGAGATTTCGGGAGGCCATCCCGGAGATGTATGTCAAAATGGATCAACTTGTGGGGCGGCTGTTAGAGGCGATCGATGAGGACACCTATGTCGTAGTCATGTCGGATCACGGTGCCGGTCCCTTCGACAACAGCGTCCCCTACCTGAACTTGAACGATTTCTTCGTAGAGAAGGGTTATCTCTCCTTGAAATCCAGCGGGGCAAAGGGGGAAATAGCGTCCCTTTTGAGAGGGTCTCGAGCGCTTCTGCGCAAGCATCTCTCCCCCAAGATGAAGGAGAGATTGAAAGCCCTCCTACCCGGTGCCCGCGAGTGGATGCAGTCGTTTACCTATTTCTCCGGGATCGATTGGGAAAAGACCAAGGCGTACGCGACTTACGATGAGATTATGTCTCGGGGGGTCAGGTTGAACCTCAAGGGGCGGGAGCCTCAGGGAGTTGTCCGCCCCGGGGAAGAGTATGAGGAGTTCCGGGAGGAGTTGGTGCAAACTCTGAGCCAGCTGCAGCACCCGTTGACCGGCCTCCCGATAGTCGATAGGGTCTATCGCCGAGAGGAGCTTTACCACGGGGAGTGCCTTGAGCAGGCGCCGGACCTTTTCGTCTTCTGGAACGACCACGCCTATTTCTGCGGGAATGCCCTGCTCGACAAGAGCAAATACCGGGAGGTCAAAAGGCCGGGCAGGCAGTTCAAGCTGACCGAAATCCAGCGCTCCGGAGAACACCGCCGCAACGGTGTCCTGATCGTCAAAGGAGCCGGTGTGAACAGTGAATTCGCTTTCGAGTCCGCCGATATTATGGATGTCATTCCCACCGTGTTTTACCTGTTGGGAGAAGCGGTCCCGGAGGATATGGACGGTAAGGTCTTGACCAACATCATCGCTGGAGATTATCTCCTGAGGCGTCCAGTGAGTTTCTCCAGCGAGAGGGGGGAGGTCAGATCCCCGCCTCCAGAGCAAGTCTACACTGAGGATGAAGCCGAGGTGGTCGAAGAGCGTTTGCGGAATTTGGGATATATCGAGTAGTGGTTTATAGGCGACAGCAACGAAGTTGGAGACAGTCAGTTTCCTTTTGCCCCGCAAGATTTCTGGAATTCGTCCCGGTTCAGGATGGACTGTTCTTGAGGCGCATCAATGAGATTCAATTCCTAGGTGTGACGATATGAAAGTCCTCTCAGTAAATCAGTTCTACGGTCTAAACGGTGGCTCCGACCGTTGTTTCCACGACTGGAATCGGGTTCTGGTAGAACATGGCCACAAGTTCGTCCCCTTTGCGATGCGGGCCGATAACGATTTTCCCAGCGAATACTCCGATTTCTTCGTCAGCAACGTGAAATTCTTCGACGGCAAGAAAAGCCTCTGGGATTCGCTGAAGATCGCCTCTCGAATTCTCTACTTCGTGGAGGCGAGAGACAAGATCACCAAACTGATGGGGCTGACCAAGCCGGATATTGCTCACCTGCATATTATCTACCATCAGCTTTCGCCCTCCATCCTGCCGGCCATCAAGCGTTTCGGGATCCCGATCGTTCACACCCTTCACGACTACAAGAGGATTTGCCCCACTTACCATTTGGCGGCACACGACCAGGTCTGTGAGAGGTGCAAAAAGCACAAGTATTATCAGGCGGTTCTGCAGCGCTGCAATCGGGGCTCCCTGACCGCCAGCCTGCTCAACTGCGTGGAGATGTATATCCACAAATGGCTCCGGATCTACGAGAAGAATGTCGATATCTTCATCTCCCCCAGCCACTTCCTCAAAAACAAGATGTTAGAGTTCGGCTTCAAGCCCAAGAGGTTTGAGGTGGTACCGAACTTCATAGTCCTGGATGGTTATGAGCCGAAATATGAGGCGGACGACTATTTCGTCCACTTCGGGCGATTGGTTCGGGTCAAGGGACTCATGACCTTGATGGAGGCGATGTCCCGATTGAAATCCAAAAACCTCCAGCTTTACATCATCGGGCGAGGCTACATGCGCTCGGAGATGGAGGCTTACTGTTCCCAAAAGGGTTTGGACAATGTCAAGTTCCTGGGCTGGAAATCGGGGGATGAATTGAAGGAGCTCGTCCGCAACTCCCTTTTCACGATAATGCCCTCGGAGTGGTATGAAAACTACCCCCTCTCGGTCCTGGAGTCCTTAGCTATGGGCAAACCGGTCATCGCCTCCAACATCGGGGGGATGCCGGAGATGATCATCGACGGCGTTGACGGGCTCGTCTGCAAACCCGGCGACCCCGAAGATATAGCCGAAAAGATAGATCACCTTTTCGCCAACCGACACCGTCTCCCCGAGATGGGGAGGGCTGCCCGGTTGAAGATGGAGAAGGAGTACACCCCCGAAAAGTACTACAGTCGGGTGATGGAGCTTTATCAGTCGCTCCTGTCCTAGAAGAAAGTAGTGTCTCCCAGGAAAACATTGCTCATCGGAATCGATGGTTCCACCTTTGACCTTCTCTCTCCCTGGATAGAGGCTGGCAAGTTGCCGGTCTTCGAGAGGATTCTAGAGACTGGAAGCCACGGGGTCTTGACCAGCACTATCCCGGCCCAAACTTGTCCGGCGCTTCCCTCCCTATACACCGGAAAAAACCCCGGCAACACCGGGCTTTTCGGCTTCGTCAAGGCCGGCGGGGGCATTAGTTCCTCCTTCGATGTGGAGGCCAAACCGGTCTGGCAGTTGCTCTCGGAGAAGGGGCTTAAAAGCGGCATTTTCAATCTCCGCACCACCTATCCCGCTCGACCCCTGGAGGGGATGATGTTCGCCAGCATCCAGAACCCCAAGGTGCAACCCCATTACGCATATCCTAAAGAGGCCAAAGTTAGATTGGAGGAGTTCATCACCACCTGGGCGGAGGCTCGTAAGATTCACTCGATCTGCCTCCAGGGGAAAAGGGAGGGAGTCGAGAGACTCTTGGAGGTCACTAGGGGACGCTACCAACTGGCCAAAAGGCTACTTCAGGAGGAGAACTTCGATTTTCTCCTCTTATGGATAGAGAACACCGATGCGGTGCAGCATACCTGCTGGAGGTATCCGGAGCTGATGTTGTCCTTCTTTCAAGGCTTGGAGGAGGTCCTCTCCGATCTCTTAGAAAGCTATCCCAACGAGAATATCCTCATCTGCTCCGACCACGGCTTCGGAGGTTATCGCACCAAAGACTTCTACATCAACAATTGGCTGAAGAAAAAGGGATTCATCAAAACAGAGGGCGGCAGACTCTTTCCCGGCCTCATCTCCTGGGGATACACGGTGGCGGATAAGCTCTTCAATCGGGTTTTCAGGGGGGTGCCGGCAATTGTCGCCAGAGCAGTGATCCGATGGTTGTTGCACCAGTTTCGCAGGTTGTTAGGTCTGGCTCTCTATCTAAAGGGAAGAAAGCCACAGCGGGCTGAAGCCGAGAGGGAAGCTGTCCGCCAGGTGCTTTTCAGGAGAAGGCCCTTTGTCCCCGGCGCAGATTGGAAAGGCTCCGTCGCTTACGCCAACAACAGCTGGGGAGTATATGTCAATCGAGAGGTAGTGCCTCCGGCTGAATATCTCCAGACTGTGGAGAGAATCATTCAGGAGCTGAAATCTTTGAGAGACTGGGAGGGGAAGCCGGTCATAAAGGACGCCTGGGAGAAGGGAGAAATTTACTCCGGCAAATATCTGGATCAGATCCCCGATATAGTGATTCTAGGTTCCGACGAATATTTCATACGCACTCGACCCTCCACGAACATTCTCTCGAAGACGGTGACGCCTCTGCAGGTGGCCTCCCATCGCACCGCCAGAGAGGGGTTGTTTATGGCGGTGGGGCCGGATATAAAGGAGGCTTACAAAATCGAGAGTGCCAATATCGAGGATATCACCCCGACGGTCCTGCATCTTCTCGGTCTGGAGATTCCCGAGGATATCGACGGCAAAGTGTTGAAGGAGATCTTCAGGGAGGGTTCTGACCCCGCGGTCCGAGAGGTCAAATTCTCCAAGCCCGCTGAATATGAGTTAGAAGAGGCCAGAATCTCCAAAGAGGAAGAGGCCGCCATGAAGGGGATGTTGAAGGGCCTGGGTTACTTCGATGAGGAAACAGGCTAGTCGATGCCCCTGCTTGAGTTTCCAATATTCTATAAATCAAGTGTGGAGATCTGAAGGCCATACGGTCATACGACTCGCAGGAGCTCGTATGAGTTTCCGCTGAGGTGTTTTCCCCTGCTGGCCATTCCTGTCGCTCCGGCTCCCAGTGGCAGAGGCCACTGGGCTACCCTCGGCTGGTTCACGGTTGACGGTTCACGGTCAACAGAAAGGGCGGCGATGAATTCGCCGTCCTACGGGTTTGGGCAGGCTGCAAAAAAAGCCGTAGGGGTCGGAATTTATCCGACCCTGGGGACGGTAGGTGGGAACCTCATACGGTCTCTATGACCCTTGCTCTGTGGTCTTGCGTGGCAGACAGTTCTGGAAACCTGAAGGTTTGCGCTACATAATATTCAACTGAGTGGCAGAGGCCACCGGGTTACCCTCGGTTTGTTCACGGTTGACGGTTCACGGTCAAGAGAAAGGGCGGCGATGAGTTCGCCGCCGTACGGCTTCAGGGCCTTTGTGATTCACAGGTAGTCGACCGGCTGTTCCCTTTCCTCAGGGTGGAGTCAGATACCTACGTCTGAGGCAAGCGTGATCTCCTCTTCGAGCTGGTCTTCAGCAAACCTCATGATAGTGCGGGCACAGTCGTAGAGCTCTTCGATAGCTTCGCGGGTGGATTGCTCGCCTCCCCTCTGAGGGTGTCGGGAACCGAGATAGAAAGCGTCAAGCTTTGAGGCCTTGGCCTTTACCTTGCCAGGGACTTCGAAATGGTTACATTTCTCTAAAAAATGCATAAGTCCTAGAAGGTCGTGGGCGGGAGGGACCTTCCCCCTTTGGGCGATCAAAGCCTTGAACGCCTTTTCCGCCATCTGCTGGCAGTGGAAGCCGGCTTTAGCAAATTCCCTCTTTTTCACCAGAACTCGAACCGCGTGGTTGTCCTCGTTGGCGGTGGCCAAATACCAGATCACTTGTTCCTTCATCGTCAAATCTCCTTATAGACTCCCTGGAGCTTTTCAGATTTGGAATCAACCCCTTAGAGTTTTTATCGCCGTCACGATTTCGGGAAGCACCTCTCCCGATTTCCCCAGGAGAGCTTCGTCCAGAATAGATGTTATCTCGGTCCTTTCGATGTTGACCTCCACCACATAAGCGCCCGACTCCTTCGCCACCAGAGGGAGTGAAGCCGCGGGTTGAACCACCGCGGAGGTACCGATGCTGAAAAAAAGCTCACAGCTTCTGGAGACCTGGAAGGCCGACTCCAGAGCTTTTGGGGGGAGCATCTCTCCGAACCAGACGACGTCGGGACGGATGTATCCACCGCATTCGCACGTAGGGACTTTCTCTGTCTCGGTAATCTCCACCTCCTGGTAATAGCGATTGCATTCTATACATCGGTTCCTCTGGATGTTCCCGTGAAGCTCAATCACGTTTTGGGTGCCGGCCCTCTGGTGTAGTCCGTCGATATTCTGGGTAATCAGGGAGAACTCCGGAAAGCTCTCTTGCATCTCCGCCAGCGCGTAATGCCCGGGGTTGGGCTCTATTTTGCTCATCAGTTCCCGACGGTAGGAATACCACTCCCAGACCAGCTCCGGGTTTCTCATGAAAGCATCGACAGTAGCCAACTCCTCCGGCCGGAACTTCTTCCAGAGTCCGTGCTCCCCCCGAAAGGTGGGCACTCCGCTTTCTGCGGATATCCCTGCACCGGTCAAAACCGCCACCCTCTTAGCGGTGGTGAGCTTCTCTCTCAATGCCTCGGAAATCCGCACAGAAACAAATCACTTCAAATCTTTTAGATTTTCTTCTCTCGATAATACCTACCTGACAGAGGGAGGTCAAGGCAATTTTGCCCACTGTTTACTGGTTATCCAAGTATCGTGGACAGGTAGACTACTTATTTAGCCTCGATCTAAGCTGGGGTTATCAGTTAAGAAGCGATTGAAGATTTTTGCTGGCAGAGTTCTTCGCTACCGTTGAAGCCTTCCTGCCGCATCCAAATTCTGAGGCCGGAGCATAGGCTCCCGGCTTTTGGCTGCAGAGAGTTTAAAACTTAAGAAGCTTCTTATTTCGTGAGGTTCACCCTCGATATATGATATCTTATTGAGAATGCAAATCGAATTTGCAGAAAGAGACTGGGATCAGTGGTGAGTAGTGACCGGTTAGTGGTAGATAGCACTACAAAACAGCTTATCCTCCGTCCCCGGAATCAAAAAAGACCGCTCCTTTTCGGGAGCGGCCTCCAAGATATCAAAACCGGTTCTCTTACGGTTCGAAGTTCTCTATCGCATCTAAAAGCAGTTTTCTGGCATACTTGTAGTTGTGTACCCCCTTACTGTCGTCATTTTTCACGAAGTCGTAGTTGAACCTGGCATACCAGAATGCGCCGGAGGTATCGGTAACATCAGCATAGGCGTCAAGCTCGTTGTAGAGCTGGACGAGCCAGGTATTGATGGAGTCCTGCTTGGAATCAATGTTGAAGGTCCAGGCCCCGGCGTGGCAACCCACAATCGCACAGGAGGCCACCTTCGGCTGGAAGGTGTGGCTGTTGGCAGTGTCAGCCTCGGCCCGATAGAAATGACAGCCCAGACAGGCATCCAACTCGAACAGGATGGTATGCTGTGAGTTCTCGTAGGTGGTGTCGTATTCGTATCCGCCACCGCCTGTCAACATGGAATACTGGATGTGGCGTGGGGTCTCGTAAGAGATAGTATCGGGTAGCTCGCAGTCCCTCATATGGCACTGCTCGCACAGCCCGGTTTCTCCCACACCCGCGGGGAGCCGAAGTTGACCACTATAGTTGGCGCGGTGAGGATGGTGGCAGGCTAAACAGACCAGCGGTTGAGGATCGCCGGGCAAGGTGTAATCGTAATGCAGCGTTGCCAAGAAGCCCTCGGCGGTGTGACAGTCGGCGCAGCCAGGATCACTGGCCTGGCCTCCCGCGGCGGTGTCGGAGTAACTGTGAGCGGAAGCTTGCCACTCGGTCAAGTAGGGATGATGCTGCGTTTGGTGGCATCCCGCACAGAATTGGGCGGTTAACGGAGACTCTAAGGGCTCTCGCAGGCTGTCGGGAGCGGAGGCATGAAACGAACCGGGGCCGTGGCAGTTCTCGCATTGTACCCCGGCGAGCCGATCCACCATCTGCTCGTCGAAGCCACCGTTGTTGACGCTCAAATCCCAACCGACGGTGTGGCAGACCAGACACTGGGGATCGTCGCCGCGGCTGCGATTCAAAAGGGAGGCATAGGCATCGGCGTGGGCGGTGGAGCCCCACCAGGTGAGTATGGAGGTGTGGCATTCCTCGTTGCAGCTCTGAGCCCCCACATAATAGAGAGTCTCGGAGGGGGTGTATTCGCCGACCTGGATGCTCACTGTGGCCACAGTGCTGTCGGTGCCGTCGAAGACGCTGACTCTCACATCATAGAGACCGGCCGTGCTGGGAGCGGACCAAAAGGCGGTATCCCGGTTGGCGTGAAAAACTCTCCCTGAATCAGAGCTCCAGATGTGGGTGGCAGAATCCCCGTCCGGGTCCGAATAACTCACGAAAAGGGTGTCCAGCTCCCCGGTCCCGACCGAATCGGAGCTGGCGCTGACACTTGAAATCTCCGGAGGGCGATTGACAGGGCCGGTGGTCTCCTTCTTGGTACAAGCGAAAAGGAGAAGTAAGGTCACCATTAACCCCACTACCGAAATTTGCAGAGCATATTTCATTTCTACACCTTACCTTTTGAGAAATCTACAAAGAAATTCTGTTTCCACGTGTGTTGGCTTGGCACAAATCGTCCTAGGATTTCCCGCTATTATATCAAAAGGCGAGGGGACTTGTCAAGGGAAAAGGCATTCCGCGGATAAAATCGCTCTCCGATCCGCGAGAAAAAGTGTGTAGGTACCAGAAGCGGTTAATCTCCTTGACCGTAGGGAACCTCCGTGTATCCCTTGGGGAGCTCGAACTCGTCGTCGCTGATCTTCTTGGTCTTTACTTTGGTGGTCTCCGTGGTGGTTCTGGAGTGGGTCCCGGCTGCCTCGGTCTCCACGACCATCTTCAAAGGTAGCCCGTTGACTTCAGAGAAACCCTCCGCCAGAGGTCCGACCATGCCTAAACCCTTATAGAACTTGGAGAAGTCTATCTCGGGAACGATCTCCTCACTGACCCACATATCCCAGGTCATGTTTGACCAACTCATCTTGTATTGTTGGCAAGTGTATCCCAGGATCTTGTCTTTCTTGCCGGTCTTCGTCACCTCCGGCGGCTTGCTCGTGGCAGCCTGCATCTCCATTGCCTGCTGCATGTGCTTTTCCATCATCGCCCTCTGCTCCGGAGGCAATGATTCCATCATCTCGGCCATGTGTTCTTGGCTTTCCTTCATAGTAGCCTCCTGCTGGCTGTAAAGCTCCTCCAGCTCCGCGAAGGTCACCTGCGAATAGATTTTTCTGTTGTGGTCTATCTCCCACACCAGACCCTTGTCCAGCCTGATGATGGTGGCCTCTTTATTCGTCAAATCCTCGCTTTTCATGCGGTCAGACTTTATATACCCCTTCTCGTAGTCGACTTTGGTGGTCTCTCCTCCCGGAGTGGAAGAGTACTCCGTGCTGGTCATCTCGTAGTAGAGGTCCGCCCAGACCGGGGTCGTGAAAAGAAAAAGGATAATTACCCCCCAAGAGAGAAAATTGAACTTGGAATGCAATTTGATTTGCATTTTCACCTCCGCAAGTTTATTGGGTTTCCGATTTATGTTCCACTGTCCGATGTTGCAGAAGTCATAATTCCAGCGATTGCGAGACCAACTCCACGATATCGAAGACCTTCAACTTCTCTTCAGCGTCCAGGGCTTTGACGCCGTCAGAGAGCATCGTCAGGCAGAAAGGGCAGGCAGAGGCCACCACTTCGGCCCCAGAATCTAGAATCTCCTGGGTGCGCATGTTGTTGATCCTCTTGCCGACGTTCTCCTCCATAAACATTCTGCCCCCGCCGGCGCCACAGCAGAAGGACTTTCCCTTACAGCGGGGCAGTTCTGTTAGACCGCAATCGGTCACCGACTTCAAAATCTCCCTCGGGGAGTCATAGATGTCGTTGTACCGTCCCAGGTAACAGGAATCGTGATAGGTGATCTTTTCCTTTAAACCCGCCTTCAATTTCACTCTACCCTCGCGGAGAAGCTTTCCTATGAACTCACTGTGATGCCAGACCTCGAAGTCCCCACCGAACTGGGGATATTCGTACTTGTAAGTATTAAACCCGTGAGGGCAGGTTGTCAAGATTTTTCTTACTCCGTAATTCTTCAGAATCTCAAGGTTAGCCTCTACCAGAGTCTGAAACTGGTATTCGTCGCCCATCCGGCGGGCGGGATCGCCACAACAGTTCTCCTCCTCACCCAAAATGGCGAAGCTCACCCCGGCGGCTTTCAGTACTTTGGCAAATGCCATGGCAATCTTTGAATTTCGGGCATCCAGGGAGCTGGAACAACCGACCCAGAAAAGATACTCCACCTCTTTGTATTCACTCAACAGCGGTATGTCCAGACCCTCAGTCCAGTCAGTCCTGGAGGATTGAGGCAGCCCCCAAGGATTCTGGCTACGTTCCAGATTGCGCAGGGTGGTGGCGGCCTCCGGCGGGGCCTTCCCCTCCGATAAAACCAGATACCTGCGCATGTCAACTACCTTGTCAATGTGTTCGATGAATACCGGGCAGTTGTAAACGCAACCGTAACAGGTGGTGCAGCTCCACAGCGCTTCCTCCTCAACGATTGAGCCGATCAACTGACCTTTCTCCTCCTCGGTCTTCTCTGCTTTGGGTCGTGCCCGGAGCCGCAGAAGCTCGTCGCCGGAATCGAGCAGATGATGCTGCAAGTTCAGAATGACATCCTTGGGCGAGAGCGGTTTCTCCGAGAGGTGTGCGGGGCAGCTGAGGTCGCATCGTCCACACTCGGTGCAGGTGTAGAGGTCCAAGATCCCTTTCCGAGAGAGCTCCTCGATTCTGTTAGTTCCGAACGATTCGCTCTCTTCCAGATCCATCTTTGTGAGCTGGCCTCTGGGTCCCAGGTCCCGGAAAAAGACGTTGAACGGCGCGGTTATAATGTGCAGGTGCTTGGAGTAAGGGATGTAATCCAGAAGGAAGAGGATCACCAACAGATGCGCCCACCAGAAAAGCAAATAAAGATTCTTGCCCAGAGAGAAGCCCACTGCCCAGGAGCTGAAAATAGTTGCCAGGGCGGAGCTGGCAAACGAGAATCGATCTATACCTTCCGGGGCAATGGCGATCTTAAAACCGTCACCGACGAGGTCCAAGACCATTATCGCCAAAATCGAGAACAGGAGTATGTTAGCGCCCGCAGAGTAAACCGGTCCCGGAGGTCTCCAGATCAGCCGCCGATACAGTGCCATCAGTACCGCGACTATCACCAGAAGCTGCAGGAGGTCTAATAAGAAAAGGTAGTAGGGCTTCAGAGCTCCGTCCAGAAGTGGCAGGCCGAACCGGGAATAAAAGCCCTGTCCCACCGTGGTTATGTACCCAATTACGACAAAGACGAACCCCCAGAAGATGAAGAAGTGGGCAATGCCCGGGTAGGGGACCATCAAAAGCCGCCTCTGCCCGAAGACATACTTCAAAAGGCCCGCGATTCTCTTGCCAACGTCCCCGAAGCTACCGTCAGGCTGGCCCAGCCTCATAAGACGGATAAGCTTGACGATTCTCTGGAGGAAGATTGTCACAGAAATCACAAGGAGGACAAACAGAATAACCTTGCCGATCATCCCGAACTGTAAGGCCTGCAGGTTACTCTGAGCAGTTTCCATTTCTGTCCACTTCGCACAAGGGAGACTGCGCTCTATCCGATTTCGAATTCGATTTGAAGAGTGGAGAAAATCGATCTTGGTGCGGCCCCTCGACAGGTTCTAGAGCAGACGGTTTCTGAAAGCTGAACTTCACTTCTGAATCGAAGCTAGCGAAAATTCTTTCTCAGGGTGAGCTTGACCGATTTGTTCTTTCCCAAAAGATCGGCGTTGCACCGCAGCCGCCAGTTCTTCACAGTGGCGAATTCCTGAGCCTGGTTGAAGGATCTGATAGCGATGTAAGCATCGATGGCGCTGACAATGCGGTTGACCACCGCCGCCCCTAACATAAAGATCGCCCGCCGGTTAGCGCTTTTGCTGTCGTTGCGCAGCTCCCGGAAGCGATCCCGGGACGCCTCGTTGTCCCACTCCCAGTTCCAGAAATCGTCTTCGGGATAGGTGTTCTCTTCGTTGCGATCATAAAGCCTAGTGATCTGGTTGTAGTAGTCGCGCGATTCATAATAGGTCATCTTCTCGTAGAAAGTATCATCCTTCCCTTGGGTGTTCACTCCGGCATGCACTGCCGCGAAATTCCTGTAATCGTTCTCCCTCCAGCGGCTGTAAGACTTAAAGCCGTAGTATCCCCCCCAGATCCCGCCTTCCATGGAGAGAAAGATGAAGCCTCTGGTCTTGGCGCCGGCGTAAAGCTCTCCGGTCCCGGGGACTATCAAGGAGAGAGCCATCGCCAGGGGGGCCGACTTCTGTTTTCCCGCTTTCGGTTCTGCCCAATCCCAGGTCAAGTCCTCATCGACACTCGCCAAATCGGGCAGAACTGCAAGCTGTCTCCGCAGGCTGGTCTCTATGTTGATACCTTCATGAGATCAGCCTAACTTAATAGAAACTCTTGGTCAATGTCAACTGGGGAATGCTTTCATTCTGATACTCCCGCATCTTCATCTTCAATTGTAGGCCTGCGAACCTCTCCTGTTTTTTATTGTAAGAGCGGGCTGTCAAGGCGGCATCGAAACCGGAGAGGATGTGGTTGGCCAGAACACAGACGGTGAAAGTGCGCGCGCGCGAGAACATCCTGTTGGATTCATCCCGTGTGTCAAGGTAGCTTTCACGGTAGAGACTGGGCGGTGGGTTTCTTGGGTCAAACTGAACTGGGTCAATGCCAGTGTCCTCCCAACCAACAGCGAACTGATTATACTTGCCGATATTCTCGTAGTACTCGTGGTTCTTTATCACGTTACCCTGTGCGTCGACGGGGAGGTCGTGCGAGAACTCCCTTTTTTCGGTACTGTCGACGGTGTTCCACCAAGTAAAGTAGCGATCAGGGTCGTAGTTCTGGTCCGCGAAGAGCCTATATTCGTCCTCCTTGTCGTTCCCCTTCCCGTCGTAGACGAAATATCCGGCCCAGAGAGAAGCCTCCAGTCCCAGAAAGAGGAGAGGCTTTAGCTTGGAGCCGGCGTAGAATTCACCGGCACCGGGTATTAGCATAGAGTAGAAGAAGGCTAACCTGGTGTTCTTCGGCTTGAAGGCGTAGATGTCCTCTTCTAACTGTC
>LIZU01000064.1 GCA_001302725.1 candidate division Zixibacteria bacterium DG_27 | reverse complement strand
AGATAGAGTTCAATCCCGACAGAGAGGCGTTTTACACGAGATTGAACGTGCCACAAGACAAGCTGATATTGGGTCTTCTGCCCGGCTCCCGCCCCCAGGAGGTGAGAAGAATCCTCCCGGTTATGCTCAAGTCGGCAGAAAGAGTCGTGAAAGAATCCCCGCGGATGCTCCCAGTCATCGGACTTGCTCCCACATTGCTGAAAGAGGAAGTTCAACCATATTTGAGAGCCTTCCCTGGGGAAACCAGACTGGTTGAAACCGGCGTTTACGATCTAATACGGCACTCCCGCCTGATGCTGGTTGCTTCCGGAACGGCTACCCTGGAGACCGCCATCATCGGCACCCCTTTCCTGATTGTTTACAAGACCTCCTTTCTCACCTATCTTTTGGCCCGGAGGATGATTTCGATTCCCTACATCGGGTTGGTGAACGTGGTCGCCGGCAAGAAAATAGTCCCGGAGTTTGTTCAGAACCAGGCTAAACCGGAAAAAATTGCCGCTGCGGTTCTCTCTTGCCTCCAGGATGAAGAGAAGTACGAGCGCTTAGGGAGCGACCTTGAAGGCATCAAGAGCAAACTGGGCGAGCGCGGAGCCTCCCTGAAAGCGGCACGGATCGCCTGTGATATGATGGATTCAAAGGGCGGTATCGGATGAGGGCATCTCATATCCATACGGATCGGTAGGACGAGCCCCTGGCCGGGTAGGCGTGGGGCCGATACCAACGGAAACCAAGGTGAGCAAACAGGCTTTTGGAGTAAAAGACAGATTTCTTCTCTGGCTGGTCTCATTTCTGGGTCCGCTCTTGCTTTTGGCTTTGGGCCGGACCTGGCGAACCACCTGGCGTGGAAATGAAAAGCTAAGGGAGATAAGAGGTCGGGGAGGCAAGGTTCTCTACGCCTCCTGGCACAAAAACATCCTGCCCTTGGCATATTTCTATCGTAAACAGGGGATTCACATCATGATAAGCGAACATCGGGACGGGGAGTTCATCGCCCGCGTTGCCAAGAGACTCGGTTACCATCCGGTGAGGGGTTCAAGCACCCACGGAGGCTCCAGGGCCCTCTTCGAGATGTCTCAGGTGGGGAACAAGGGGTTCGATGCCGCCATAACCCCGGACGGGCCCAAAGGACCAAAACGTGAGGTTCAGCCGGGCACGGTGGTCATCGCCTCCCGGGCAAATCTGCCGGTGGTCCCCGTGTCTGCTTGCGCAAAACCCTGCTGGAAACTCAGAAGCTGGGATGAGTTTCTAATTCCGAAGCCGTTCTCGAAGGTTGTCATCCTGGTTGCCAAGCCCTTACACCTTCCGCCCAAATTCGAGGAGGCACAAATCGAGCCCCTGTCTCAAAGAGTAAAAGAGAGCCTCAATGAGAATGAGACAGAGGCCAAGAACCTCTTTTAGAGGTTGAGAATAGACGGTGCTGGCGGTATACAATCTCATCTTTCTCTTCGCGCTTTTGCTTTCGTCACCGGTTTTGCTCTATTTGGCAATCGTGAGAGGTCATTCCCTCAAGGAACGTTTGGGCTTTCACAATAAAGAGGCTCTAATCTCTCTGGGTGATAGGCCGAGAGTCTGGTTTCACGCCGCCTCCGTGGGGGAGGTCAAGGTTTTGGCCGCTTTTCTGCCCCACTTCAAATCTGAGTTTCCCGATTACAAGATCGTGATTTCCACCACCACTAAGACCGGTAAGGCTCAAGCGAAAAGGTTAATCCCAGATGCCGATTTTCTCACCTACCTCCCCATCGACCTTTATTGGTGCGTGCAGACAGCGTTGAGAAGCTTCAATCCACAGGCTTTGGTGATCGTGGAGACGGAGCTTTGGCCGAATCTCTTGGGTGTCGCCGGAAAACTCAGGATCAGGGTCTTCCTGATCAACGGACGGATTTCCGCCAAATCTTTTCCCAAGTATCGGAAGTTCAAGTTCTTTTTCGCCTCGGTTCTCTCCGAGGTCGATTCCTTCCTTATGCAAACTGAAACCGACCGCGAGCGGATCCTAAAAACCGGTGCTCCCCCAGGAAGCGTAAAGGTGGTCGGCAACACCAAGTTCGATTACCTCTCCTTAAAGGAGAGACTAGTTGACGGGGATAGAAGGGATGGTCTCTCTGAATTGCTTTCCGGACGGCAAATCGTCGTTGCCGGCTCCACCCGGCGCGGGGAGGAGGAGGTAGTTCTGGATGCCTTCCGCGCTCTCAGATCCAATCGCAAGGACAGCCTGTTGATCTTGGCTCCAAGGCACCTTTCCAGATTGAAGGAGGTGGAGTCGCTGTTGAATCGGGGAGGGTGGCGTTTCCTTCGCCGACGTCAGCTGGAAAAGATCAAAGGGAATAACTCCGTGGACGTCATTCTGTTAGATACTATGGGGGAGCTTCTAATCTTCTATTCTCTGGCAGAAGTGGCCTTTGTCGGTGGGAGCTTGGTGCCGGTTGGAGGACACGACCCCTTGGAGCCGGCGGCCTTTGCGGTGCCGGTGCTGTTCGGACCCTATATGGAAAATGCCTCGGACTCCAGGGCTTTGCTTTTGAAATCCGGCGGTGCCCTGGAGGTCAAAAACGGTCCTGAGCTGGCGGAGAGCTTGATCGAGCTCTTGACCGACCAGGCCAAGCGAAGAGATATGGGGCTGTCTGCCCAGAGAGTGATTGAGGAGAACTCCGGCACCTGCTCGAAGATAGTCAGAATCTTGAAAGCCAGGCTGAGCGCTGGCTCGAATCGTTAGCCGTTGGGTAAAGCCCTTGCAGTTCACAAGAAGGATTCTGAAATACAGAAGCGGTCGCAGAGACCTCTTCTTCTATCCTCTCTGCTGGATCCTCGGAGGCGTGAACTTCCTTTACACCTTTTGGGGCGGAGCGAGGCGTTCTCTCTATCGCAAGGATATTCTGAAGTCCAAAAGGCTTGGGGCCAAGGTCATCTCCGTCGGGAACATCGTCGCCGGCGGCACCGGAAAGACCCCCCTGGTGACATATCTGGCAGAGGGGTTGATTAAGAGAGGTTATAAGGTTGCGGTTCTCACCAGAGGGTATCGCAGAACCATCAAGGACCAAGTGATTTTCAAGGGGGAGGATTCAGATCTGAGCTGGCAGCAAGTTGGCGATGAACCGTTTCTACTCTCCAAGAGATTTCCTGAATTGATCATTGGAGTCAGCAAGGATCGTTACCGCTGCGGAGAGGAGATAATCTCTAAATTCGACCCCGATGTTTTCATACTGGACGACGGCTTCCAACACCACCAGCTAAAACGAGACCTAGATCTGGTCGTATTGGACAGCGCCTCACCCTCAGGAGAAAAACTGCAATTGAAAAGGGAACGCAAAGCCTCCCTATGGTTTCCGGACATAATACTTTTGAACGATACTCTTGGTGTGGGAGGTATTGAACAGCCTATAGAGGAGCTGAAGAAGCTGAATCCCAACGCGGTTGTCTCCGTCACTGCCTATAGATTCTCAGGGATTAGAGGTCTCAATGATAACACCCCAATTCCGATGGAGAAGGTCAAGGCTGTGGGTCTTTTGGCCTTTTCGGGAATCGGCAATCCTCTCTCCTTTGGAACTACTCTCTCCCGGTTGGAGTTAAAAGTAAAAGAGCACGTTGTCTTTGCAGATCACCATCGCTTCGACTTGAAGGACTATCGAAACTTAGTCAACAGGGCGAAACAACTGGGCGCCACCGCCCTAATCACCACCGAGAAGGATGCGGTCAGATTATTAGGCTTTGACAAATCGGTGATGCCGGTCTATTATGTGACTGTGGAGGTGGAGTTCCTGCAGGGAGAGGCTCCTCTCTGGGATACCATCGATAAGGTGATCAAAGATGCAGATAGAGAGTGACTTCCTGATCATCGGTTCTGGGATAGCGGGGTTGAGCTACGCCTTGGAGGTGGCGAAGTATGGTAGTGTCAACATAATCACCAAAAAGGAGGACACCGAAGCCACTACCAACTATGCGCAAGGTGGGATTGCGGCGGTCAGCTCCAAGGAGGACTCCTTCGAGGCCCACATCGAGGACACTCTCAAGGGCGGGGCGGGGCTCTGTAATCCGGAGGTGGTCGCCAAGGTCGTGGAGGCGGGACCCAGATGTATCCAGAGACTCAAAGAGATCGGGGTTCAATTCAGTACCAGACACCGCGGTCTCAAATCCCGCTTCGATCTGGGGATAGAGGGTGGTCACTCCCACAAGCGGGTGGTTCACGCCGCCGATTTCACCGGCCGAGAGATCGAGAAGGGGTTGCTGGCGGCGATTGCAGCCCGACCCAACATCAAGGTCTATGAGAACCACCTCGCCATCGACCTTCTAACCCAGCATCAGCTCGGCGGTAAACGGAAAGCCGGTGAGAAGACCAGATGCTGGGGTGCTTATGTTCTCGATACTCGCATCGAGGAGGTGAAGACTTTCACCTCTAAGATTACCCTCTTAGCCACCGGAGGTGCTGGCAGGGTTTACTCTCACACCACCAATCCCGAGATTGCTACCGGAGATGGAATCGCCATGGCCTACCGGGCCGGGGCCGCCATCGCCAATATGGAGTTCGTGCAGTTTCACCCCACCATGCTCTACCACCCGGAAGCAAACTCCTTTCTAATCTCCGAGGCGGTGCGAGGCGAAGGAGGGAAACTGCGCCTGAAGGACGGAAAATTCTTCATGCAGCATTACGATCCTCGGAGGGAGCTGGCCTCTCGGGATGTGGTCGCACGAGCCATCGACGCCGAACTGAAGAGAGGCGGCGATCCTTGCGTTTTCCTGGACATCACCCATCTGCCCCCGGACTTCATAAAAGAGAGGTTCCCTCGAATCTACCAGCGGTGTTCGGAGCTGAACCTCGACATAACCGGGGAGTGGATCCCGGTGGTGCCGGCGGCGCATTATATCTGTGGAGGGGTGCGAACCGATTCCGACGGCCAAAGCTCTATAGAGAACCTCTGGGCCATCGGGGAGGTGGCCTCCACCGGCATGCACGGCGCCAATCGCTTGGCTTCCAACTCCCTTTTGGAGGCAGTTGCCTTCGCGGAGTTCGCCTCTCAAGATTCGATTAGAAAATTCAAACAGTTGGAGGATAAGTCATTGCCGCGTTTCCCAGACTGGAGCTCGTCCGGAGTCTTCGACCAGAAGGAGTGGGTAATAGTCTTTCACGACCGTCAGGAGATCCCCCAACTCATGTGGGACTATGTCGGGATTGTACGTTCTAACTACCGCTTGGATAAGGCGAGGGAGCGACTGGGAATTCTCTCCAGAGATATCGAGGCCTTCTACCGCAAAAACCCGGTAAGAAGCGACCTCATCGAGCTGCGGAACATCGCCACCGTTGCAGAGCTGATCGTCAAATCGGCCCGGATGAGAAGGGAGTCCAGGGGCTTACATTTCAATCTCGATTATCCGGAGAGGGACGACCGCAAGTGGCTGAAAGAGACCCTAGTTGTCTCCCCAGAGGGTGAGGAATGAGAAGAACCGCACGTGAAAAGATCGTCATCTTAGACTTCGGCTCCCAATACACTCAGCTAATTGCCCGCAGCGTCAGGGAGTTAAAGGTCTACTGCGAGATTGTACCCTATGACAGATTTGAGCTCGGTAGCGAAGTCAAAGGTTTGATCTTCTCTGGGGGACCGGCCTCGGTCCACGATTCGCAGGCCCCGAAAGTCAGCAGAGCCATCCTCAAATCCGGTCTGCCGATCTTGGGGATCTGCTACGGTCTACAGCTGGCCGGTCTCGTTCTGGGCGGAAGGGTGGCCAAATCCAACAAGAGGGAGTATGGTCCCGCAGAGATAGTCGTGAAGGGCTCCTCCCGCCTCTTTGCGAAGTTACCCAAGAGAAGCCGGGTCTGGATGAGCCACGGAGACCATCTCACCAGACTGCCCCCGGGGTTTAGAGCAGTCGCCGGAAGTGGGAACATCGATTATGCTGCCGTGGAAAGCGAAGACGGTCTCTTCTACGGCCTGCAGTTTCACCCCGAGGTCAAACACACCGAACACGGCAAAAAGATTCTCGGCAACTTCGTCTACAACATATGCGGTTGCCGCCCCACCTGGACTCCGGCCTCATTCGTACGCAGAACCGTATCAGATCTGAAAGAACAGATCGGCAGCCGAAGAGTGATTCTGGCCCTCTCCGGCGGGGTCGATTCCTCCGTCTGCGCTCTGCTTCTGCATCGTGCCGTGGGAAGAAAGCTAGTAGCCGTCTTCATCGACAACGGTCTTTTGAGAAGCGGGGAAAAAGAGGAGGTGATCGAGACCTTTAGAGGGAAAATCGGCCTCAATCTCAGGGTAGTCGATGCCTCCAAAGAGTTCTTGGAGAGATTGAAGGGCGTGATAGACCCGGAGGAAAAGAGGAAAATCATCGGTCGCACCTTTATTGAGGTTTTCGAAACAGAGGCGAAGAAGCTGGGAAAGATCAAGTTTTTGGCGCAGGGGACCCTCTATCCCGACCTGATTGAGAGCACCTCTTTTAAGGGACCCTCGGCGGTCATCAAATCGCACCACAACGTCGGCGGACTGCCGGAAAGTTTTTCTCTGAGGCTGGTTGAGCCCCTGAAGGAGCTCTTCAAAGACGAGGTTCGTCTGGTGGGAAAGAAATTGGGCCTGCCGAAAGCCATCCTGGGTCGCCATCCCTTCCCTGGCCCCGGGCTTGCCGTCAGAATCCTGGGAGAGGTGACCAAAGAAAAGCTGGACCTTTTGAGACAGGTGGACTCCATCTTCATCCAGGAACTCAAGGGGAATAGAGTCTACGACCAAATCTGGCAAGCCTTCGCGGTTCTTTTGCCGGCAAAGAGCGTCGGCGTTATGGGAGACGAGAGGACTTATGAAAATGTGGTCGCCTTGCGTGCCGT
>LIZU01000063.1 GCA_001302725.1 candidate division Zixibacteria bacterium DG_27 | reverse complement strand
TGCACAAACCAGGACTTCTGAAACTTAATCCACTCTTTCCCGGAGAGGCCGTTTAGTCTATTCAGACGCGCCAAGCTCAGGGTCCCTCTTTCTGAAGTCAAACGTTCTAATCGTCTCCCACCGGTGCGGGGCCTGCCTCTCAAGCAAACTTAACCTTTCAGCTATGAAGTCCGAGGTCAGATTGAAGTCCTTCAAATCGTCATATGCACGATTCATGTCCACTTCGGTTTCGAAACGTCCCAGGGTCAAGTGTGGATAGAAGGGACGGTCAACATCGAGCAGCTCCTCAAGCTCACCGCTATACAACTTCCGATTCAGAAGACGCAATCTGTCGGCGCCTTCCGATATATCCAAGTACGCCAGCAGATCCTGGGGGCGAAGTTTGACGCCGTTGAAGCCGACACTGAATCTGACCGTCTCGGAAGCAACATTTTCAAAATGGGCATATATCTCTACCGGCCGCAGCCCCGTCTCTGAAGGAAAAAGGAGAGTCAGATGGGGTCTGACGTGTGAGGCGATGGGATTGTGCTTATCGTAGGCTTCACGGATCGCTTTTTCCACCTGTTCGCCGACGTATATGACACCGCAAATGACCATACGACAGTGATGGCAATTTCACTCGTGAGCGACTCTATTTCAGGGCCTCCGCTCCTGTGACTATTTCCAGCATTTCTTTGGTAATGGAGGCCTGGCGGGCTCTGTTTCGCAGCCGGGTGAGATGCTCCATCATATCATCCGCATTTCTGGTGGCGGCTCCCATGGCCATCATCCGCGCCCCGTGCTCCGAGGCAAAAGATTCAGCCAGAGCGCTACGAATTCTGGTGACACAATAACGTGGTAGTAAGTCATCGAAAATGGAAGCCGGGCTCGGTTCAAATATGTACTCCAGTCGGCGCGAAACCTCCTCTCCCCTTCTCGGATCCTCGATGGGTAAGAGATTCTCCAGAGTGACACGATATGTGATCGTCGACAGAAAACGCGTATACAGCAGCTTCACCTCGTCAACCTCTCCTGTGAGAAAGAGATCCGTTAGCCCCTTCGAGATTGAGCGCACCCGCAGCAAGTCCAGATTCCCGGCCAAATCCAGAATTTTCTCCCTGATTGTCCAGCGTCGTCGCCGGTAGTGCTCATACCCCTTTTTTCCAATGAGATAAAGGTAGACACTGTCAGGGACATAGCTCCCAAGCTCTTCGTTCAGACGACGTATGATGTTGGTGTTATACGAACCACACAGTCCGCCATCCGAGGTAATGACCAGAATCACGACCTTCTTCACCTCCCTCTTCTCAAAAAGAGGATGGGTCAGAGCCGCCGCCCCCGCCAGGCTCTCCAGGATCTCTTGCATCTTGTAAGCATACGGGCGCGCCGACTCAACCAGCGCCTGGGCCTTGCGCAACTTAGCGGCTGCCACCATCTCCATGGCCTTGGTGATCTGCTTGGTCTTCTCGACGGTGCGTATACGACGCTTGAGGGCTCGTAGTGTTTCCACAGCGGTTACTAGAAGCTAAATCAAAGCTATCTTGAGCGAAGCCTTGGCATCTTCTCCCTGAATCGCTAATCCCTCTCGAAGCTTGCAGAAGATGTCACAAAAAGAGAGCCCCCTCCAATGCGTGGATAGTGGGTTGCCTAGGAATCTGCCCCTCCTTATACATCATACATCTTTTCTTCAAAACTACTGCTCTTTCTTCATTGGCAAACAGCATCATCGTAGCGAGCCAATCTCTTCACCACAGGCACCGTGGTCTCACTCCTTCAAGCTCTCCACGAACTTCTCCTTGAACTCTCTGGTGGCCTGTTCCAGCTTCTTCTCGGTGGCCTCGGTGAGATCTTTCGTCGTAGCTATCTCGTGGACGATGTCCGGATAGCTCTCCTCGACGAACTTGTAGAATCCCTCCTCGAAACGCCGACAGCTCTCGACCGGCAGATCGTCGAGAAAGCCGTTGGTGGCAACCCATATGATCATCACCTGTCTCTCCACAGCCATGGGTACATACTGATCCTGCTTTAGGATCTCGACGATCCTCTCCCCACGTGTCAGCTGCGCCTGAGTGGCCTCATCTAACTCAGTTCCAAACTGGGTGAAGGCGGCCAGCTCCCGATACTGAGCCAAATCCAACCGCAGACGTCCGGCAACTCTCCTCATCGCCTTGTTCTGGGCGTTACCACCCACACGCGACACCGAAATGCCGACGTTGATCGCCGGTCTAACGCCGGCGTAGAACAGGTCCGGTTCCAAATAGATCTGACCGTCGGTGATGGAAATAACGTTGGTGGGAATGTAAGCGGCGATATCCCCGGCCTGAGTCTCGATCACCGGTATGCCCGTCAGTGAACCACCTCCCTGCCCCTCCGACAGCTTGGCGGCCCTCTCCAGGAGTCGAGAGTGAAGATAGAAGATATCTCCGGGGAAGGCCTCTCTGCCGGGCGGACGGCGCAGAAGCAGTGCCAACTGGCGGTACGCCTGAGCGTGCTTGGAGAGGTCATCGTAGAAGCAGACCACGTGCTGACCGTTGTCCCGAAAATGCTCACCCATGGTGACGCCAGCATAGGGGGCCATGTACTGCAGTGGCGCTGGCTCGGTGGCAGATGCAGCTACCACGGTGGTATATTCCATCGCCCCGTGATCCTCCAGAGTCTTGACCACCCGAGCCACAGTGGAGTTCTTCTGCCCGATGGCCACATATATGCAATAGAGATCAGTGTCCCGCTGATTTATTATGGTATCGAGAATGATGGCCGTCTTGCCGGTCTGCCGGTCACCGATGATGAGTTCCCGCTGACCTCTCCCGATCGGTATCATAGAGTCTATCGCCTTAAGGCCGGTCTGAACCGGCTCCTTGACCGGCTGCCTCTGAATGACGTTCGGGGCTCGTGTTTCTAAATTGCGATACTCCTCCGTGACCACGGGACCTTTCCCATCCAATGGTTGCCCTAGAGGATTGACCACTCTACCGATCACCGCCCCGCCAACCGGAACGGAGGCGATCCTCTCGGTGCGCCTCACGGTGTCACCCTCTTTGATGTTATGGTCGCTCCCGAAGATGACGGCGCCGACGTTGTCCTCCTCCAAGTTGAGAATCATGCCCAGGGTCTCACCGGGGAAAAGGAGCAGCTCCGACATCATAGCATCCTCCAATCCCCAGATGCGAGCAATGCCGTCTCCGACCTGGAGGATGGTGCCGACCGATTCCATCTCCAGCTTGGTCTCGTATTTGGCGATCTCCTTCTGGATGACTGCAGAAACCTCTTCAGGTCTTAAGGGCATGGAAATCCTACCTCCGATCTATCTGGAAGACTGCGAGACTAACCACGCTGAAGTCAGCTGCCGGTAACGTAGGAGTCGGCTTTGAATCCTCTTCACTCCTCCTTTGCCGATCTCTTAATCAGCGCGTAAACCTCCTTGCCGGCGGCAACAAAGCCAAAGACTATGAATACGATCATCAAATAGGGCTCCGTCCCCAATTTCTCATCGAGAAAGGAGCCGAGGAAATAGCCCAAAAGCGGGGCCACCACCATAATGATGGGGATGAGAGTGAGAAGCCCGATTTGGCGGTAACCAACAGACCTATCATCTTTCCTTTTAAGCAACGCTGACCGACTTCAAACGGTTAGCAAGTAAATATCTTGCTCAGCTTTTGTCAAGGGAGAATGGTCTGCCGGGAGGACTTGGGCCCCACGGAACCACGTTCAGAAGACTCCACTCGTGGCCTCCAACCGTCCCTGCCCTGTTCATAATAGATACGCCCTGTTTTCTGCCCCCAAAATCCGCCGATAAAAGGGCTTGGCGGCGACCAAGAAGAACGTTCGGCTACTATGGTAATGATCGGGAGCGGGACAGACCAGCCCCAGAGAGGGCTATCGGAACATCCGGGTCAACATTGGCTTGACTCGGTCCCCCTGGGGATTTTCGTATACGAGCAGGGGGAATTCAGCTTTGCCAACCGCCAGTTCATGGAGTTGACGGGATTTCTAGAGGGGAAGTCGCCCTCAGAGGAAATCGCGCAGCTCTTTCCAGAGGATTTTCTCTCCCTCCTGAAGGAGTTATCCCAACGCGAAGAGAGAGACAAGGTCTCCCTGTGCCTCGAGGTGAGATCTGAACAGGGGAGGATACCGGTGGAGGTCACCCTAGTTCAGGCAGACCATCAGGGACAGAAAGCACTCTGGGGCTACGTGCACTCTCTCCGCGAGTCGAGGTCTTGGGAAAGTCTCAAGTTGCGAGCACTTTACAGGTTGGCCAAGATCACCTCCTCCACCGTGGAGCTGGACAGGCTGTTGGAATTGATAGCCTCCTGCGCCGAGGAGCTCACCGGCGCCGACGAATGCAACATCTTCACGCTGGAGATCGCTTCCAAGCGCCTGAAGCCAATTTACACCGACAACAAGGAGTTCAAAGAGCAGATCCTTTCGTTTTTTCTGAAGATGGATGAGGGACTGGCAGGTTGGGTAGCCTCCCACGGTGAGGGCCGCATCGTCAACTACAACGACCCCGATAAGATCTCCAAGCAGATCCCGGGAACGCCGCAAGAGGTGGAATCCCTGGCAGCCGCTCCGCTGGTTGCCAGAGGACGTGTCATCGGAGTCATAATACTCTATAAGGTGGGGGAGAAGGAGTTTTTGGAAGCGGATTTGGAATTGCTGACGATCCTTGGGGTGCAGATCGCCGGAGCTGTGGATAAGGCCCTACTTGTCCAAACCGCAGAAAAATATGCTGCCAAAGCGCGCCTGGTGGGAGAAATAGGTCTTCACATCAACTCCCTGCTGGACAGCGACCGAGTGCTGAAGCAAGTGGTCAGCCTAATACTGGAGAGCTTCGCCTACCAGAGCGTCACCATCGCCCTGAGGGAGAAGGACAGACTGCTGGTGAAAGCTATCGCCTCCAAGTCTGGAAGCACCATAAAGATCGGCAAGGAGCTGGACCTCGGTGGCCCCGGGATAATAGCGGCAGTGGCTCGGGAGGGAAGTTTCCACAACTGTCCGGAGGTCAGGAAAAGTCCCCTCTTCCTGGATCTGGAAAAGGACTCGAAGGTGCGCTCGGAGCTGGCGGTTCCAATAATCAGCAAGGGGGAGCTCCTGGGGGTCCTGGATCTCCAGAGCCAGCAGGAGTATGCTTTCTCTGGAGAGGAAGTCGCGACCGCTCACGATTTGGCCAACCAGGCGGCCCTGGCACTGGAGAACGCCAGACTCTACTCCCAGACCAGACTCCGCAACGAGCAGATAAACCTGGCCTGGGAGATCGGCAGGAAGATAAACAGCATCCTCAATGTGGATAGCCTCCTAAGGGAGGTCGTCGAATTGATTGCGGAGTCGTTTGACTACTACTACGCCAGCATCCACCTGATTGAGGGCGATTATCTGGTGCTCAAAAAAGGGCTAGGCAAGGAGGGATGCGACCTAGGTAAAAAGAGCCTCAGCCTCAAAATCGGGGAGCAGGGAATCTGCGGGTGGGTGGCCAAGCAGGGTCGACCCCTACTGGCAAACGACGTCTCCAAAGAGCCTCGCTATTTCTTCGTAGAGGAGTTGAAGGGAACCAAGTCGGAGCTCTGTGTTCCCATAACCATTCAGGAAAAGACCACCGGGGTCCTGGATGTCCAAAGTAATAGACTGAGAGCGTTCGACTCCGGCGACCTCCATCTCATCGAACTCATCGCCTCTCAAGTCTCCATAGCACTGGAGAACGCCCGCCTGTTTGACAACCTGAAACAGGCCTACGAAAAACTCAAGGAGACTCAAGCTCAGCTGGTGCAATCCGAGAAGCTCAAGGCCCTGGGCGAGATGGCCAGCGGGGTGGCTCACGACTTCAACAACGTCCTGGGGGCAATCCTGGGACGGGCTCAGCTAACACAGACAAAAACGGAAGATCCGGAGCTGTTGCGAAGCCTGAAGTTCATAGAATTAGCCGCCACCGATGGGGCTCAGACCGTGAAGAGGATTCAGGACTTCACCCGCACTCGCACCGAGAGAGATTTCCAGACGGTCGACATCAATCGGCTGATAGAAAGCGCTCTGGATATGACCAGACACAAATGGAAAAACGAGATCGTCGAAAGAGGGGGCGTAGTTGAAGTGGAAACGGACCTTCAGGAACCTTCGCCGCTCGTCAGAGGGAATCCAGCTGAGTTGAAGGAGGTGTTAACCAACCTCATCATCAACGCCCTGGAGGCAATGCCCGAAGGCGGCCGACTGAAGGTCTCCACCTCCCAGGAAGAGAACTTCGGGATTGTTGAGGTTTGCGATACCGGGGTGGGTATGGCCGAAGCGGTCAAGAACAGGATCTTCGATCCCTTCTTCACCACCAAAGGGCCCGAGGGAACCGGTTTAGGTTTGAGCGTCACCTACGGCATTATCACCCGCCACAACGGCATGATAGACGTTGCAAGTGAACCTCAGAGGGGGTCTAGATTCACGATCAAATTACCCAGGGACAAGCAAACCCCGGAATCTGAAAGGGAAGAAACGCTTGACCAAGTCTCCGACCGCTCCGCCAAGATCCTGCTCATAGATGACGAAGCCCCGATCCTTCAGCTCACCTCGGAGATCCTGGAGGAGAACGGGCACAAGACCGTTTGCGCCCACTCCGGGACCGAGGGAATTCAAAAGTCGGAAGAAGAGAAGTTCGACATCGTGATCACCGACCTGGTGATGCCCGACCGGACGCAGCTGGATCGTGACAAGCTCTCCAGAAGCGATATCGATCTCGTTCTGCCCAAACCCTCCAAGCTCGACGACGTTCTGCAAGTGGTCAAAGAAGCACTAGTCTTGAAGACAAAAAGGCGGCAGACCGAAAGGGCCGTTTCATCTAAGGCCTCGACCCCGACTTAAGATCTGGAAAGATCCCTGAGAATCGTCTGAATTATCTCCCTAGTCCCTCTCCCCTCGGTCAGCTTCACTCTCTTGACCCGACCTCCCCAGGATTTCACCTCCCTGGCGCCGATAATTTCGCTCAGCTTATAATCCGCCCCCTTGACCAAGACATCGGGCTTCAACATATTGATTACCTTCAGAGGTGTTTCCTCGCTGAAGATAAAGACATAGT
>LIZU01000062.1 GCA_001302725.1 candidate division Zixibacteria bacterium DG_27 | reverse complement strand
GCCGACCACGAAGCTGTTCTGGCAATTGGTGGCGGTGGCGTTGGTCATCCTCTTCGGATACCGCATCAGGTTCTTCAATCTCCCCTCCTACGGGTTGGTTCAGTTAGGATTCTTGAGCTATCCGCTGACGGCAATCTGGTTTATAGGAGTGAGCAACACCATCAACCTCATCGACGGTCTGGACGGTCTGGCCACCGGCATCTCCGTCATCGTCGCCTTGACCTTCTTTGCCGCCGGAATAATCCTAAAAATCCATTTAACCGCACTTCTTGCCGCCGGTCTCCTCGGGGTCTGTTTGGCCTTCTTGAGATACAACTACCCTCCGGCGAAGATCTTTATGGGGGATTCCGGCTCCCTCTTTCTGGGATACATGTTTGCAGTGATGTCGATTCTGTGGCCGAAAAGCTTGGCGGCCATCGCTCTGACGGTGCCGATAATAGCCTTAGGGGTGCCCATCATCGAGACTTTGACTACCTTTTTCCGGAGAACTCTGAGAAAACAGAAGTTCTACGTTGCAGACAACCGTCATATTCACCATTTCCTTTTGGACCTGGGTCTTTCCAGGAGGTTAACGCTGTGGCTTTTCTACCTCACTAGCATGCTGTTTTCCCTTCTGGTGATGGCCTTGATCACCCAGAACCGCAATCTGCTTTTCCTTTTGGTGCTTTTCTTGATGGCTTTCGTCCTGATTCTCATTCTGCACCGCTGGAACAGCGCCACCGATTCTACTCGAGGGTGATATGAACGGATTCTTTCTGGACTTCGAAAAACCGATCCTGGAGCTGGAGAAGAAGATCAAGGAGATGAAGGAGTTCTCCACCGGGGAGTCGGTGGAGCTGTCCAAGGAGATCGCCCAGTTGGAAAAGCGTTTGACGGAACTGCAGAGGGAGATACACTCCAGACTGACCCGCTGGCAGAGAGTGAGGTTAGCTCGCCACCCTCAAAGACCTCTTTCTTCGGACTACATCAAGCTCTTGGTCTCCGATTTCGTGGAACTCCACGGAGATAGACATTTCGCAGACGATAGGGCGGTGTTGGCGGGCTTCGGCTACCTGGAGGGGAGAAAGCTTTTGATCGTCGGACAGCAGAAGGGGCATGACACTAAGGAGCGCCAGTATCGCAACTTCGGGATGTGTCACCCGGAGGGCTACCGCAAGGCTTTGAGGCTGATGAAACTTGCGGGTCGCTTCGGGATACCGATCTTGGTACTCATCGACACCCCGGGAGCCTATCCGGGGATCGGCGCCGAGGAGAGGGGACAAGCTGAAGCCATCGCCAAAAACTTAAGGGAGATGACTCAGCTCCCAGTCCCCATAATCATTGTCATCATCGGGGAGGGCGCCTCCGGGGGGGCGTTGGGGATCGGAATCGGCGACGTCATTTTGATGTTGGAGAACACCTGGTATTCGGTGATCTCCCCGGAGGGGTGTGCCGCCATTCTCTGGAAGGACGAGGCCGGGGACAAATACGAGACGGCCGCCGAGGCTTTAAAGGTTAGCGCCGCTGACCTCATGGAGCTGGGGGTAATAGACGGAGTGGTCCCGGAGCCGCTTGGAGGTGCCCATCGCAACCACCAAGAGGCGGCCGAGATCCTGAAAAAGGAGATTCTCCATTTCGTAGACGAACTGGCAGAAGTCCGCCCGCAGGATCTCATCGCCCGCCGCATAAAGAAGTTTCGAAACATGGGAGTTTTTCACTCCGAATCCAATCGATCCTAAATGGAGGTCGGATGTTAAAGAAAGAGCTTTTAGACATTCTGGCATGTCCTGCCTGCAAGGGGGAGCTGACGTACGAGCAGGACAACCAGAAGCTCATCTGCCACCAGTGTCGTCTCAAGTATCGAATTGAGGATGATATTCCGATAATGCTCATTGAGGAGGCCGAAAAGTTCTGAGGCCTCGTTTTGCTGCTTAGAAGAGGAGAGTGGTAGATGTTCAAGTTGTCGAAGTTTTGCGACGAGAGCCTGGTGCGGTTCGACTTGAAAAGCAAAAGTAAAGATAAGGTCATAGAGGAGTTGGTGGAGCTTGCCGCCGCCTCTAAGTCCGTCAAGGATCAAAACCTGCTGTTGAAGGATGTGGTGGAGAGGGAGAAGCTGGTCACCACCGGGGTAGGCTACGGAGTTGCCTTCCCCCACGCGAAAACCAAGTCTGTCAGGGGAATTGTCATCGCATTCGGGCGCTCTAAGGAGGGGGTAGACTTCGAAGCTATGGACAAGCGCCCGGTCCAGCTTTTCTTTTTGATCGCCGCCCCGGAGGAGGCTATCGGGGCCCATCTGAACGTGATGGCCAAGCTCTCCCATCTGATGAAGAGCCAGGAAAATCGTGACCAGCTCCTGGAGGCTGAAGTCTGGGAGGAGGTGGCGGAGGTCTTAGACGGAGTTTAGCTAAACAGTGTGGTCCTTTTCCGACAGGAGGTTGGGGAGACATCTCCATTTCTACGTGGCGATCGTTCTGTCCTTGGCGCTTCTGGCCTCCGGCCACAGGCAGAAGAACCTCCTGGCTCAAATCTGCCATTCCACGGTCCTCTTCCCGTTCCTCTACTTAAACGAGACCATCGCGGAGTGGTCGAATCTGAGCGAGGAGAACCGGGAGCTAAGCAGCCTGGTGGCTCGGCTTCTCCTGGAGAATTCCTCGCTGAAGGAGGCCGAGCTGGAGAACTACCGATTGCGGAAACTTCTGAACTTCGTGCGCACCACCCGGTTTCGCGGGGTTCCCGCCAAGATCGTGGGGGGCAGTCCCCATCTCAATCTGAAGGCGGTGTTGGTCAGCGTCGGCAGGAGAGACGGAATTCGAAGGAACATGCCGGTGATCTCCTCCGATGGCGTCGTCGGGAAGGTGTTCGAAGTTTTGGAGAACACTGCGGTAGTGGTGCTCCTCACCGACCCCAACTGTCCCCTGGCGGTCATAGACCAGAAGACCCGGGTGCTGGGGATTGTCAGGTGGAGAGGACACCAGGGAATGGTACTCGATAACGTCCCTTACCAGGAGAGCGTCAGCCCCGGCGATACCATCATCTCCTCGGGAATGGGGGGAGTCTTCCCGGTGGGGCTCAACGTCGGGATCATCACCAAGGTGAGGTCGGAGAAGGGGGAGATTTTCAAGAAGATAGAATTGGAACCGGCGGTGAATTTCAATTGCTTGGAGGAGGTCTACATCCTATCGCCAACCAAAGAGTGAGTGCTGCCGCTCTTGTTCTCATCCTGATCGTAGTCACTTTAGCCTACCAGATAAATCTCCGGGAGCGGATTGAGGCCTTCGGCGGTACTCCCGACTTAAACATAATCCTCCTAGTCTTCTTGAGCCTGTCATACGGGAGGGGAGCTGCCCTTAGCTTCGGTTTCCTTGGGGGTCTGTTCCTTGACGCTCTGGCTCCTCATTTTCTGGGAGCAACCGCGCTTCTGGGTTCTGTGACCGGCTACCTTCTTGGTTCGCTGAAGGCCAAGCTGCTTATCGAGAACCCTTGGGTGAGAGCCGGCATATCGGTCGCAATCTTTTGCCTCTGGGAGGTCTGCCTCATTCTGCTCTATCCTTCCAGCAGTCCCGGCTCTTTTGGGAACTACCTTGGCGGGCAGCTTTTCCCCTGCGCCGTCTATACATATCTGGCAGCGCTTCTGTTTTTCTGGATCTTCCAGAAGAGAGGGGAGGCTAGCTCGTGATGGCCTTTTACTCCAAAGAGGAGCGCAGCAAAATAGCGGTGGGGTTTTTCTCCCTCCTGGTGGCGGCGGTGATCATGCGCCTTTTCTATTTGCAGGTGATATCCCACGCCGCCTATACCCAGGTGGCGGAGGAGAACTACATTAGGGTGGTACCTCGGGAAGCCCCTCGGGGTTTGCTTTACGACCGCAACGGGAAGCTTTTAGTCTCCAACCGCCCCTCCTATTCGATCTACTTCATTCCTTATCAGATAAGGAATCCCGAGGAGGCTTTCAGAGATCTCTCCTTGAGGCTGAGTCTTCCTCTGGCGACGCCATCACAGCTGCTCCGGGGGAGGTCGAAGTCCAAATACCAACCCATACGGTTGCTCCGGGACGTCCACTTCAAAACCATCTGCGTCCTGGAGGAGAATTCTCTGGACCTTCCCGGGATCATCTACCAGGTCGAGAGGGCACGGAAGTATCCACCAAGAGGGAGAGGATCTCACCTCTTGGGATACGTGGCCGAAATCTCCGAGGCGGAGCTGACGAGGTTCTCCCGTTTGGGCTATCGCAGCGGGGACTTGATGGGCAAAAAGGGGGTGGAACGACAGTACGATTATCTTCTGCGAGGACAGCCGGGGGTCAGCTATCTGAAGGTGACCGCCCAGGGGAGAATCTTGGGTCCTGCGGGGAGCAGAGAGCCAGTCTTCCCGAAGCCGGGGGCTGACATCAAATTGACCGTCGACTGGGAGCTGCAATCGGTGGCCGAGAGCCTCATCGCCTCACGCGGGAGCGGGGCCGCGGTCGCCGTAGACCCCAAAAGCGGGGAGATACTGGCCTTGGTCTCGCAGCCGAACTTCGACCCCAACCTTTTCACCGGAGTCCTGCTGGACACCGTCTGGCAGAGGCTCGCCAGCGATTCTCTTCATCCCCTTTTGAACCGCTGTCTGCAGGGAACCTACCCCCCGGGCTCGACCTTCAAGATACTCACCGCGGCCGCAGGGCTGGAATCAGGTCGGGTGACCACCAGGACTCTGTTTAGGACCTGTCGGGGAGGTTTGGCCTTCGGAAATCGCGTTTTCAAATGCTGGCGCCCGCAGGGACACGGACAGCTGACCCTGATGGATGCCATTGCGCAGTCCTGCGACATATACTTCTACCAGTTGGGGGAGGAGATAGGATTGGATCTATGGAGCGGCTATGCCCGGAGGTGCCTCTTCGGACAGTTGACCGGAATCGACCTTCCCAGTGAGCTTTCGGGAATCATCCCCTCCAGAGCCTATTTTGACGAAGAATATGGGGAAGGGAAGTGGCCCAGCACCTTGATCGTCAACCTGGCCATCGGGCAGGGGGAGATTCTGGTCACGCCTCTGCAGATGGCGGTCTTCTTTGCGGCCATTGCGAATGGTGGAGAGATCTTGAAGCCTCACCTCATCAGGGAGATAAAGTATCCCGACGGCAGGCTGGTTGGAGCTCAGGCGGAGCTTTTAGGCCGGCTCCCCTTTTCACCGAACACTCTAAACCTCATCAAGGCCGCCCTGGTCAAGGCCGTCAACGGAGAGCGGGGTACCGGTAGAGCTGCTATCCTTGCCTCAGCCACCGTCGCCGGCAAAACTGGCACCGCCCAGAATCCCCACGGAGAGGATCACGCCTGGTTCTGCTGTTTCGCCCCCGCCGAAGATCCCCGAATTGCAATCGCAATAGTGGTGGAGAACGCCGGGCACGGTGGCTCGGTCGCAGCGCCCGTCGCTCGAGAGATGATGGCCACCTATTTCGGGGGACGGTTGCCTTTGCCGGCACAGGAGGGAGTCCTGATGATCGAAGGGGAGAACTTCTGGTGAGGAGAATAGACCTCTATCTTTTTCTGCCAGCGTTTCTGCTTTCCCTTATTGGAATCGTCCTGATCTTCAGCGCCCTTCGGGACTCTAGCGACCAGGAGACCGCCTCCTATTTGCGGCAGCTGGTGTGGTTGGCGGTGGGGCTTCTGGTTTTCATGGCGGTGTCAGCAATAGCACCCCGAATCTACGAGAGCCTCTCGATACTGTCTTATCTGGTTGCTCTCCTGCTGTTAGCTTCGCTGCTTTTTTTCGGTGCCTCCCGACTTGGAGCGACCCGCTGGCTTCCAATTGGACCCTTGAGCTTTCAACCCTCTGAATTCGCCAAGGTGGCGGTGATCTTACTCCTGGCCCACTATCTCGCCAACCGAAAGAGGCCACAATTTCGAGTGAGGTGGGCGCTCTTCTGTTTCTCGATAGTGCTTCTGCCAGCGCTTCTGATTCTCAGACAGCCGGATTTGGGGAGCTCTTTGGTTGTAGTGGCGGTGGTTCCGGGGATGTTGTTCTGGGGAGGGATGCCCATAACCCATATAGCTCTCCTGCTCTCGCCGGTGGTGAGCCTGCTGGCGGCTTTTCACTGGCTCACTTGGGCTATCTTCATGTTGGTGATCATTGTGACCCTCCTCGTCGTAAGGCCGACTCTGAGGTTCGCTCTGTGGGTATTGGTCACTAACCTGGCAGCGGGGATCTTCACACCTCTGGTGTGGCAGCGGCTGCACGATTATCAGAAGATGCGAATACTCACCTTTCTGAACCCCGCCAGAGATCCTCAGGGGGCAGGTTATCAGATGATTCAGTCCAAGATCGCCATCGGTTCCGGGGGACTGCTTGGCAAGGGTTTTCTGCAGGGAACCCAGAGCAAATTAGCCTACCTGCCGGCCCGGCACACCGACTTCATCTTTTCAGTTCTGGGGGAGGAGTTCGGGCTTCTGGGATGCTTGGTGGTGTTAATTCTGTTCTCCGTGATCATTCTCAGAGGAGTCCAGGTGGCGCGCAAGGCCCGAAACCGTTTTTTGAGCTTGACCGCTTTCGGGGCTACGACTATTTTGGCCTTCCAGGTGTTGGTGAACATCGGAGTGACCATGGGACTTGCTCCGGTGACGGGGTTGCCGTTGCCCTTCATGAGCTATGGAGGCAGCTCGATGCTCCTGAGCTGGAGCCTGATCGGCCTTTTGAGCCTGGTCAGCTACACCTGGCAGGAATATTAAGAGAGATCTGGCTTGCACCCCATCCTTTTCGAAATCGGACCATTCCCGGTAAGGTCTTACGGCTTCGCGCTGGCGTTATCCTTCTTTCTGGCGATAGTGCTCTCCTTGAGGCGGGCGAAGAGATTCCAGGTCCCCCCGCAGCTCATAGTGGATCTGGCTCTGGTGGTCTTGGTCACGGCGCTTTTGGGCTCGCGGCTGTTTT